>JBIOHJ010000007.1:0-43745 GCA_044448905.1 Bacteroidia bacterium
TAAATTCGAGTGAAAAGTTTCCATCCGATGGATTAGGAAAAAATTTTAAATCTTCGGCTTGCAGCTGGCTTAGGTTGGGTTCGCTTGCTTTTCTTTCGTTTTTTATTTCAGCAACCGGGCTTTCGGTTTTTTCTGCCGGAGTTTCCTCTTCAACCTGCGGTTCTTCTTTTTCAATCACCATTATTTTTCTTTTAATTTTCCGTAGCTCAGTTGAAGCCTGTTCCTTATCATCATAAACCCATTTGATGGATTTTTGAAGGCACAGGCTGTCTTTCGGGCATTTGACAATGCATTTTTTCATACAATTTGCAAGCAGGGTGTCGCCATCATTTATAATCATGCACCTGGCAATCGAAGGTGTTGTTTCGCTGTTGCCATCAGCAGGTATGCGATACATCATCAATTTCTTGTCGCCTTTTTCTCCGGGAGCTTTATCATTGCCTTTTTCCTTTTCACGCTGAATTTCGATGCGCAGTTCTTTCATTTGTTTCTTCAGCTCTTCCATTTCCTTTTTAAACTCATCGTTGTTGAAGTGCTTCATTTCTTCGTTTGCACGTTTCCATTCCGCTTTCATTTTTTCCTTTTCTTCCTTATGCTTTGCTTTCTCTTCGGGAGTCAGGTTTTCATCGTCTTCGTAATGGAAATAAAATCCTCCGGGAGGGTAGGGTGGAGTTGGCGGCATTGGCAATTCTGCTAAATCAGGCATTTCAAAATCGAAATTGAAATTGAAATCATCCGAATCGAAATGAAAATCCCCGACAATGCTGGTGTCAGTCTTTACGGTTTTGCCATCCTCGTCTTTGATAATGACAATACGGGTAAGCTTTTTCTTTTCATCTTTATTTTTTTCTTTTTCTTTTCCTGCATCCTGGGCGTTAGCCGCGCTGATGCCAAACAACATTGCACAGGCAAGCGCAAGGCTGGAAATTTTTTTGATAACTGGTGTTCTCATTTTTTTATGTTTTTAAAATTATGTCGACAAAACTACATTCGTTAAAATGCGTTTGGAGTTAATGCACGGTTAAAGTGGGTTAATGAAAAGTTAATTGTGAAATACAAACGTTAAAATTAACAGGAGGTAGCCCGAAGCTATCACATAGGCATGTGAGGTCATTTTTATAACTTAGCCCGCCTTATAAGTTTTCCGGTTGGTAAAAACGATCATCATATCTGTAATCAGCGACCTTGTTACCGACCAGCGTGTAAACCGGTCGGCATGGGCATTAACCAAAAACGGGCATCGTGCTGTATTGGTTGGACGAAAATTAAAAAAGAGCATACCGCTTGACAGGCGCCCTTATAAAACATTTCGTTTTTCATTATGGTTCGAAAAAGGATTTATTTTTTATGCCACTTATAATATCCGTTTATTTTTTTATTTATTGTTTCATCATGCCGATGTGCTGCTCGCAAACGACCTGGATACACTTCCGGCAAATTACCTTGTTTCCAAATTAAAAAACATTCCTCTTGTTTACGATAGTCATGAATATTATACAGGAGTTCCCGAACTGGAATACCGTCCGTTTATTCAAAAAATATGGAAGACGATTGAAAAATTTATTTTCCCGCAATTAACGCGCATCTGCACCGTTAATGATTCAATCGCTAAATTGTACAGCGATGAGTATAAAAAAAACATTGTAGTGGTTCGTAATATTTCGGACGCATCTTTTGAGAAAATGAATTTTGATGCGCAGAAATTAAAAGCAGAAACGGGAATTGATAAAAATAAAAAAATAATTATCCTGCAAGGGTCGGGTATAAATATTGAGCGGGGTGCTGAAGAAGCTGTTGAAGCCATGAAGTATGTTGACAACGCGGTATTGCTGATAATAGGCGGTGGTGATGTGATGCCGTTTCTAAAAGAAATTGTTCATCAAAATAATCTCGAACAAAAAGTAATTTTTAAAGACCGCATGCCTTATCATCAGCTTATGCAATATACGCTTACAGCGGATGTGGGACTTTCGCTTGATAAGGGTACCAATCTTAATTACCGTTTCAGCCTTCCTAATAAATTATTCGATTATATATACGCCAATGTGCCGGTACTGGGTTCACAGGTGGTGGAAGTAAAAAAAATAATAGACCAATATAAAATTGGAAGCACTATTGAAAATCACAACCCCGTGCATATTGCCGAAAAATTAAGTTTTATGCTTGCTGATGAAACCCGGGTTAGAGAGTGGAAAAAAAATCTGGAAGCTGCAGCGAAAGAATTAACATGGGCTCATGAAGAAAAAAAGTTTTTAACTCTTTTCGATGGCATCCTCTGAAAGACATCTGAACATAGTAAGCTTTGACGTTCCTTACCCTCCTACCTATGGTGGTGTAATTGATGTGTTTTATAAAATAAAAGCTTTGTATGAAAAAGGAATAAAAATTCACCTGCATTGTTTTCAATACGGGCGCGAGCGTTCCGAAGCGCTTGAAAAGCTTTGTCACAAAACGAATTATTATCCACGCAACATAGCGAAATCGCAGCTATTTAATAAGCTGCCGTATATTGTTATCTCGCGTTCTTCGGGCGAGTTGTTAAAAAATATTTCAGAAAATAATTTTCCTGTTTTGTTTGAAGGATTACACGCTTGTTATTACCTTAATGATAAAAACCTTGGAGACCGTAAAAAAATTGTACGCACACACAACATTGAACATGATTATTACAACAACCTCGCTAAAGTAGAAAGCAATCTGTTTAAACGATATTATTTTTACAACGAAGCGGGAAAACTCGATTCATACGAGAGTATTTTATCATCAGCTGATTTTGTTGCCGCCATTTCAATTAACGATGCTGATTATTTTCAAACAAAATATAACAATGCATTTTACCTGCCTGCGTTTCATGCCAACGAGCAGGTAAAAAGCCATACCGGGAAAGGACATTATGCATTTTATCATGGCAACCTGAGTATTGGCGAAAATAATGCCGCTGCTTTGTGGCTGGTGAACGAAGTTTTTCCGGGCAGCAATGTGCAGCTTATTATTGCAGGCCATCGCCCATCCGAAGAATTACAAAATGCTGTTGAAAAGCTAAACAACGTTACCCTGATAAGCGATGTGAATGCAAAACAACTTCACCAGTTGATTGCTGATGCGCATGTAAACATACTTCCTACATTTCAGCCTACAGGAATAAAGTTAAAACTACTTACTGCATTATTCAACGGGCGGTTTTGCCTCGTGAATCCGCCAATGATTGAAAATACAGGATTGGAAAAATTGTGTTCGGTAGCCGACAGCCCTAAACAAATGAAAGAAGAATTATCGCGTTTATTTAAAATTGATCATAAGGCTTCCGACATAAAGCTAAAAGAAAAAATCCTCAGCGATAAATTTTCAAACAAAACAAATATTGAAAAATTATTAACCCGTCTTTACGGCAATGAAACAGATTTATTTTCTCAGTTATGATCAAAAATTTTTCCCTGCTCGCATTTAATTATTCGTGCCGGATATTTTTCAAATAATGAATAATTGTGTGTTGCCATCAGCACCGAAGTTCCTTCTTTGCTGATTTCAAATAAAAGGTTCATAATTTCTTTTGTGGTTTCCGGATCGAGATTACCGCTGGGCTCATCGGCTAAAATCACTTCGGGGTGATTTAGCAAAGCACGCGCAATTACAAGCCGTTGCTGTTCACCCCCTGAGAGTTCATGAGGCATTTTAAATCCTTTTGTTCCCAGTCCCACATGATTTAATACTTCATTCATGCGTTCGTTTATTTTATTCTCATCATCCCACCCGGTAGCTTTCAGCACAAAAAGTAAATTATCTTTTGCAGACCGGTCGCTTAGCAATTGAAAATCCTGGAAAACAATGCCGAGCTTTCTTCTTAAGTAAGGGATTTGCTTGCTTTTTAAATTTATTAAATCAAACCCTGCAATGTTGCCGTTGCCCTGGTTTATTTTTATTTCACCGTAAAGCACTTTAAGCAAGCTGCTTTTTCCGCTGCCTGTTTTCCCGATGAGGTAAGCAAATTCACCCTTGTTTAAGCTTAATGCAACATTACTTAGTATCAGGTTTTTTTGCTGATAAATGTTGACACCTTCAAGTGAGATAATTGATTCGTTTGTCACTGTAAAAATTTGGGTTTGCAAAGATATATTTTAAACTCAGGTTATTTGAATTTGTCAGAGCGGTATCTTGAGTGATAAAGAAATAAAAAATAAAAAAATCAGAAACTACTTTTACATTAATTAGCAAAAGTATTTAATCCTTTTTCCGCAGCAGCTTTGTTAAGCCAGCTTATCACAATCCTGTCGAATGTACCGGGGTTTTTATCATATGCTTTTTCTGCAATTTGTTTGTTGATGATTTGCTGCCGGTCGAATTTCAAAAATCCTCTTATCTGACTGATTAACTTTAATCGCTGATCTTTTTTCGACATGATAAGCTGCCGCAATTTTTCGGACGTATAGGATTGCAGCGTGTCGGGTAATTGATCGGCATAGATTTCTGTAAAATCAGAATTTGTTGCTTTAAGATAATCCACTAAATCCCATTGGGCTTGTTTCAACTGGAAAAGATCTGATACTTTATAAAATAACCGCGACTGATAGGTCATTTCGTTTCCCATCAGGGCTGTTTTGTCAATCAACTGTTCCATTTTATAAAAGTCTTTCCCTTTCTCTCCGTAATAAATATAAGTTTCAAAAAAAGATTTTCCCAAATAATGTAAGCTGTCTTTTTCCTTGCACGTTAAAATCAAGGGGTTCCGTTTATGAATTTGCATATCATAAGGTATTCCCCCGGTACTTTTCGCAATTTCGCGCCATCCGCTTATTTCTTTAATATAATTTGACGATTTGCAATATACAGTGTTTACAATAATTTTATTTGCTGCTGCATACGCATAAGCCTCCCTGTACTTTTCACCATCAAGGTTTACAAGCCCGTTGCCGACAAGAAAAATTACTTTAATGGCATCGGCACGTGTTGTCCATTGCATACCAAGTGTGGCAGCCTTTAACGCATGCCCGACAAGTTGATCGCCTTTTTCAATAGATGGCTTAAGCTTTGCCATTTCAAATGCAATGAACTCAAAATTGTTGGTGAGCGGGCAAAGGATTTTAACATACCCGTTTTCACGTCCAAAACTGGGGCGCGAAAATGCTACGATACCAACTCGGAAATCAGGTTGCGGGCGATAACTATAACATTGATTAATTATATCCCAGATATTATCGCGAACATCATCAATCAAACCATTGGTACTTCCACTTAAATCAAGGCAAAAAACTAAATCAATTGATGCGGTTTTTTGATTTGCGTTCGCCCCTTTGCAAACCATCAATACCATCACCACAAAAACGATCTGCTTAATTCTCTTTTTAAAAGTTTGCATTGAATTTTATAACGCTTTACAGTTTACGGCTTTTTCGATCAAAAGTTTTGTATTTAAATATTTTCAAAATTAAAAAGATAGATTTTCAGGAATGATTTTAAATACAGGTTTATTGAGCACTTATCAACAACGTTTTAATTTAATCTTATTACATATTTATATTCAACCTAATTTTGCATTCATGGAAACAATAGATATTGAAATACTGAAATCACAATGGTCACTCCTGCTGCAAAAGATGGCAGCTTCGCTTGGTGAAGCGCCTGATTTACAGGGAATATTATTTTTGATAGGCGTACAGGAATTGGGTAAAGGGAATAAGAATTTTTCGAAAGATGAAAAGCAGGACCTCATGCATATTGCAACCTGTAAGCTGCTAAGCTTTTATGGTTATTATGAACTGGAAAAAAAAGATGAAGAGGGCTGGCCACATTACAAATTAAAAACAAAGCTGCCCAAAATGTCATTAAAGGAACAAGATATACTTTTGAAGCAATGCGTAATTGAATACTTTGAAAATAACGGAATTTTTGAGAAATGAAGTTTTAATAAAAGGCCTTTCTATTTGAGCACTATCGTTTTTTCAACCTGTTTAGATTGTTCAAGCCGGATATAGTCCTTTACCTCAAGCGATCCTTTGCTCACTTCAACAAACAAAACTGCTTCAAGTTTAAAAGAAAAGGACGCTTGTCCGCTGCCATCAGTAACCTGCGACTGGTAAACATCGGCCTGTGCTCCTGTATTGGGGCTAATAACACTATCCTGCTTTAAAATGACCAGCGCGCCCGAAACCGGGTTGCTAACAGAGTCAACAACTGTTACAATGGCATCGGCAGGACCAGTTTTCCGGCACGAGTAAAATGCACTAACAACTGTAGATAAAATGAAGGCTATACAAAAGGCATTTACAATTGGTTTCATTTGAGCTTTTTTTAGTAAACTTGCAATCCGCAATTTAAAACAAAATTATAAATTCTATACACATGAAAATTAAAATTTATTCATTCGCCTTACTCATTTCTATCATGACCACAACCACATTTGCCCAATCCGACAAAAAAGGCGCTCCTGCCGCCAAAGACCATATTGTACAGGTAACAACTGATTACGGATCAATGAAAATTAAGCTATACAACGAAACGCCCAAACACCGCGATAATTTTTTAAAATTAGCTAAAGAAGGTTTTTATAACGGAACACTTTTCCATAGAGTAATGAGTGCCTTTATGTTGCAAGGCGGTGACCCCGATTCGAAAAATGCGGCTCCTGATAAAATGCTCGGAGCAGGCGACATTGGCTATACGGTTCCGGCTGAATTCAATCCTGCTTTATATCATAAAAAAGGCGCGTTGTGTGCAGCACGCAGAGAAACCCCAACCAAAGAATCCAGCGGATGCCAGTTTTATATTGTTCAGGGAAAAAAATATACTGATGCTGAACTTGATCAAATGGAAGCGCGTGCAGGAATTAAATACACTGCCGACCAACGCAAAGTATATACCACCGTTGGAGGCACTCCATTTTTAGATATGAGCTACACCGTGTATGGAGAAGTAATTGAGGGGATGGATGTGATTGATAAAATTTGTGCTGTGCCCACAAAACCCGGTGACCGCCCGGTGAAGGATGTGAAAATGACAGTAAAAGTAATTCAGTAAAAAAACTACGGTTTAATTCTCTTCGTTGAGAAGAGAATTTAAAAACCCTTAATTTAGCCCCGCCATGCCTGAAGCGTGACGGGGTTTATTTTTTTGTTGTATGATCGAAGAAAAAATAAAGGATTTTATTTCAGAAGTGGAAGGTTTTAAAGCCGAATCGAAAGAGCAGCTTGAAAGTTTCCGTTTGAAATTTCTTTCTAAAAAAGGAATACTTGCCGATCTGTTTTCAAGAATGAAAGACATTGAACCTGCTCTGCGTAAAGATTACGGCAAATGGGTAAATGACCTGAAAGTAAAAGCCGAAGAAAAATTAAACGAATATAAAAATAAATTTTCAGGAAATGAAAAAGTAAAAGCCGAAACCGATTTAACTCTTCCGGGTGAGGGAATGCCCATCGGGAGCCTTCATCCCATTACAATTATAAGAAATAAGATTGTTGATGTTTTTAAACGAATAGGTTACACCGTTAGCGAAGGCCCCGAAATAGAAGACGACTGGCATAATTTCAGCGCACTGAATTTTCCAGAAAATCATCCTGCGCGCGATATGCAGGATACATTTTTTGTCCAGACCAATCCTGAAATATCGCTTCGCACTCACACTTCATCAGTACAGGTGCGCGTAATGGAGAGAACTAAACCACCAATCCGTACTATTTCCCCCGGGCGTGTGTATCGCAACGAAGCCATATCAGCACGCGCTCATTGTTTTTTTCACCAGGTTGAAGGATTATACATTGATGAAAGAGTATCGTTTACCGACATGAAACAAACGCTTCTCTATTTTGCTCATGAAATGTTTGGTGAAAAATCAGACATCCGTTTGCGCCCGTCTTATTTTCCGTTTACCGAACCATCAGCCGAAATGGATGTGTCGTGTTTTATTTGTGGGGGAAAGGGCTGCAATGTTTGTAAATATACGGGGTGGGTCGAAATCATGGGTTGTGGAATGGTAGACGAGCAGGTTTTGGAAAATTGCAAAATAGATTCAAAAAAATATTCCGGTTTTGCTTTCGGAATGGGGATTGAACGCATTGCCATGCTGAAGTACGGTATTAAAGACTTGCGTATTTTTTCAGAAAATGATGTGCGGTTTTTGGAGCAGTTCAGGGGGATAATGTGAAAAAATTTATCTCAGAATAAAAGTGCGGTAGCTATCGAGCTTTATCAAAATAAAAAGAAGCAAAGTAAACGACCACAAGGATGAACCCCCATAGCTGAAAAACGGAAGTGGAATTCCGATGACAGGTGCCAGCCCGATTGTCATTCCGATATTAATCATCAGGTGAAAGAAAATAATGGATGCCACGCCATAAGCATAGATACGGGTGAAGTGCGATTTTTGCCTTTCGGCAATAAAAATTATTCGGTATAGCATCAGCAAAAACAAAACAATAACTAAGAAGGTGCCGGCAAAGCCCCATTCCTCGCCCACAGTGCAAAAAATAAAATCGGTGCTTTGCTCAGGAACAAAATCATATTTAGTTTGCGTTCCTTTCAGGTATCCTTTCCCCCACATTCCTCCCGACCCAATTGCAATAAGGCTTTGGTTAACATTGTAACCCGCGCCTTTTAAATCGGTTTGCTTGCCGAGCAACACATCAATGCGCTGCCGCTGATGTGATTTCAATACATCATTATAAACGTAGTTGACACTCAAAACAACAGCAGCAGCACAGGTAGCAATCACTAAATTGCTGATAATATTTTTTCGTGTTTTGCGCATCAGCATAATTGATGCGGCAGCTATACAGGCAATAGCCACTATTAAAATAATTTTCGAAACCATCAACGACAAAACAAATAGCAGCACAGTAAAAAATCCTGTGATGAGAACGTTTTGCGAAAGCCCTTCACGGTATAAAACAAAAATGAACGCGCCATAAACTAACGCTGAGCCTGTATCATTTTGCAACAGGATAATTAAAGCAGGTAAAATAATAATGAGCGATGCAGTAATTTTTGTCCGGGTGTCTTTAATCCTGATATTAAGCTGGCTGAGATATTTTGCAACTGCCAAAGCAGTTGCAAACTTGGCAAACTCTGCCGGTTGAAGCTTAAAATTTCCAATGTCAATCCATGCATGTGCGCCTTTCACATCGCGCGACAAAAGCAAAGCTGCCACAAGCAGCAAAAGCATAGCAAAGTAAATAATGTATGCAAATGCCTCGTAAAATTTCGCATCAATAATTAAAATTATTATTATCAGGACAAGCGAACCGGCAATCCACATCATTTGCTTTCCATAATTCTGGCTCAAATCAAAAATGCTGTTATGCTCTTCATTATAAACAGCAGCATAAATATTCAGCCACCCCATAATGACAAATACGAGGTAAAAACTCACTAAAAGCCAATCAATATTTTGAAAAATGCTTGTTTGTTTTCTCATTTATAATACCTGCTTTATTCCGCGACCGGCTCTTTAACTGCATCGGTAATAAATTCCGGAAGCAAATTACCTTTAAGCATATTTTCTTCGAGCAGCGGGCGGCTGATGCTGTCGGTTAAATACTTTTCAATGATTAAACTGGCAATAGGGGCCGCCCAGGAGCCACCCCACCCCGCATTTTCAACCATTACAGCAATTGCAATTTGCGGATTTTCTTTTGGCGCAAATCCAACGAACAGTGAATGATCCTTTCCGTGCGGGTTTTGCGCGGTACCGGTTTTGCCGCACATCGAAATATTTTCGATTCGCGAAGAGCTTGCTGTACCGTATCTTACCACATCTTCCATTCCGTCAATAATCACATCAAAATATTGGGGGCTAACGTCAGTAAAGTTTTTGACAGTCAGTCTTGGATTTGTATTTGCCAGGTTACCGGTTTTTTTTATAATATGAGGGACATAAAAATAGCCCCGGTTTGCAATGATGCACATAATATTTGCCATTTGAAGCGGAGTAATTCCCAACTCGCCCTGACCAATACCAAGCGAATAAATGGTCGAAGCTTTCCATTTTCCTTTTCCATGATACCGGTCATAATATTCAACTGTAGGAACAAGTCCGCTCAATTCATGCGGCATATCAACTCCTAACTTTATGCCTACACCAAAACTTAATACATGATTTCGCCAGTTAAAATAACCGGCTTCGCTGCTTTTGAATTTTCGGTTATCTACATAATTTCTGAATGTATGACAGAAATACGGGTTGCACGAATACTGCACAGCCCGGTGCAAATCGGCAGGTGAGGGATGGTGATGACAATGCACCGATTTGCTTCCAACCGAAAACGAACACGGAAAACGCGTTTCGGGATTAATGATCCCCTCTTGTTCAGCTATCAATGCATTTACTAATTTAAAAGTTGATCCCGGAGGATAGTACGCCTGCATAGCACGGTTAAAAAGCGGCTTGAGTGTATCGTGAAGCAATTGTAAATAATTTTTTGTTCGTATGCGTCCAACCAGAAGGTTAGGATCGTAGGAAGGATTGCTTACCATAGCAAGTATTTCACCCGACTTGGGTTCTATGGCAACTAAGCTTCCGACTTTATTTGCTAATAAATTTTCGGCATACTGTTGCAGGGTGATATCGAGCGATGAAATAAGGTCCTTGCCGGAAACAGCTGCCGAATCATATCTTCCTTCTTCAAAACTTCCCTTCTCACGGTTATATACATCAACCATCTTGATTTTTAATCCGCGTTTTCCTCTCAGTTCTTTTTCATACGATTGTTCAATGCCGCTAATGCCAATATAATCGCCAATGGCGTATGATGAATTTTTTGACATTATTTTTTCATCAACCTCACCAATATACCCAAAAGTATGAGCGGCAATTTTATATGGATATTTTCGCAACGTTCGTGGCAGAACATAAAACCCATTAAATTTATATAGTTTTTCCTGAAGTGTTGCATAGTTTGCCGCTGAGAGTTGTTTCTCGAAAATCGAACTCTTGACTGGCGAAAATTGTTTTGCTTTTTTTAGTTTTTTGTTGAACTCATCAATGGTAATTCCAATGAGACGACAAAATGTAAGGGTATCGATATTTTTTACCTGACGCGGAGTTACTATTAAATCATAAACAGCTTCGTTGTAAACAATAAGTTTCCCGTTACGGTCATATACCAAACCCCGTGCAGGATATTCAGTTATATAAAGTAATACATTATTGGTTGCCGAAAGTTTATACGCATCATCAATTACCTGAACATAAAACAAACGCACCAGGAAAATAAATAAAACGATGATGAAAATGCCGAGAATAATACGCGGCTGGTTAGAGGCAGAAGAATTCATCTTTCGAGTTTGGCTTTCCCGAATAAAAACTGGGTGATAAAAATAAGCAGCAATGTCAGCACTGAGCTTAATAAAGCCCTCATTAGAGTTGAAAAAAAATCGCTCAGCCTGAAAACTTCAACATAAAAAAGAATAACATGATGAAAAAAAACAAGAGTAGAAACATAAACCAGAAACCAATTGAGACCAAAATCCTTTATGTTGGGGACCGCTTCGGCTTCATACCCATCACGTGGCGAAAATAGTTTAAGAATATACGGACGGGCAAAAGCCATAGCAGTAGTTGCTGCGGCATGCATACCCATTGTGTTTGTAAACATATCTACAGTCAGCCCGCTTATAAAGCCAAGAACTAAGACCAGCGCTTTTGGAAATTTTACAGGGAGCAATAAAATAAATAATATGTAGAGATAGGGATTAATAAAACCGCTTAGCTGCACATTGTTTAATATAAGCACCTGCAAGCCGATTAAAATAAAAAAGCGGAATATGATTTTTAGTATTTCAACGGTCATTTTTCTTTGTTTCGGCTTCTATTTGCTGTTGTTCTGTTTTCAAAAGATTATCCACTATATAAACATAATCAAGATTGCGGAAATTAACCGAGAGTTTTACCTGGATGGTATAAAAATTTTCTCCCGGTTTTATTTTGTATTCGTCAATGGTTCCAATCATAATATTTTCAGGAAAAACAACAGAATATCCCGTAGTAACAATGGTGTCTCCTTTATTAAAAATCACATGTTTTGCAATATCATTTAACCTGGCAATTTGCGGGTCAGCTCCATCCCAGGATAAAGAGCCGAAATAATTATTTTTTTTAAATCGGGCGCTTATTCGTGTAGCACTATGTAAAACCGACATCACCGTACAATAGTGGTCCGAAACATTTTTTACCATTCCCACAACTCCTTCGGCTGAAATTACTCCCATTTCGGGCTTCACTCCCTGTATTGCTCCTTTATCGAGAGTAAGGTAATTATTCTGCCTGCTTATCGAATTATTAATCACCTTAGACGCAAAGAATGAATATTTCTGTTGAAATAACGAATCGCTGATGTTATTTTTTATCACAGTACTTTCATAATTAGCTTCGGGCAACAGCGTGCGCAACCTTGCGTTTTCACGCGAAAGGCTGCTGTTGGTAGATTTTAAATTCACATATTCTTGTAAATAATTCACTCCTTCCATCACGTTGCCGACAATTCTGTTTGACGAATTAAATACAGCCGCGTTTTGAAAATTATTATTAATAATAACCAGGTAAAAACAAATTATTTCGAGTAACAAAAACAAAATCGAATAGTTATTGCGCCAAAGAAAGAGAAAGAGGTTTTTCATTTATTAATTGATCTCCGCACCGGGGATAAAAATGAATTCGTTATTTCTTGAAACGGTTTTTTTTGTTTGCAGTTGAAAAATATTGCTGAAGTCTTGCAACTCAAACATTAAAGTATTCGCCAATTTTTAACATCGGTAAATATAAATGAAAAGAAAAAGCGTTTTTTGAAACAGGTTTTAAAGTTTATAACAGTATTCACTTAGCGATCGGCTCCAAGTTTTGAAAATTTTAAAGGATTGGCATTTGCTTCGTCAAATGCCTTTCGGTTTTTATAAATATCGCAGGCAAGATAAATTGCCTGACGGAACGAATTTTCATTTGCTTTGTTTTTTCCGGCAATGTCATACGCAGTTCCGTGATCAGGTGAGGTGCGTATTACGGGTAACCCGGCTGTATAATTTACTCCTGAAGAAAAAGATAGTGTTTTAAACGGAATCAATCCCTGGTCATGATACATGGATAATATGCCATCAAATTTTTTATAAGCGGATGAGCCGAAGAAACCATCGCCCGGATAAGGGCCATAAGCCATAATCCCTTCATCAAATGTTTTTTTAATTGCTGGCGTGATAATCTCGTCTTCTTCTTTTCCGATTAAACCGCCATCTCCGGCATGAGGGTTTAAGCCAAGCACAGCTATCCGGGGTTTGCTAATTGCAAAATCGCGCCTCAGTGACTGGTTCAGGGTTTTTAGTTTTGCTACAATCTTATCGGGATTAATATTAACGGCAATATCTTTAATCGGAACATGGCCGGTTACAAAAGCAACCCGAAGTGTATCGCAAACCAAAATCATTAAGTAATCTGCTGCATTAAACTTATTTGCAAAGAACTCGGTATGTCCCTTAAAATTAAATTCTTCCTGTTGAATGCTTTTTTTATCAATTGGTGCGGTAATAAGCACATCAATTTTTTTTTCTGCCAAATCTTTAACCCCGGCCTGCAAAGACTTCAATGCATACTTTCCGCCCACAGGGGTTGATTTTCCAATATCAACTTTAACTTCTTCTTCCCAACAATTAATGTGATTTACTTTTTTATGATTCAACTCATTCAGATTGCGGATAGTGCTGTAATTAAACTCCTGTATTCCGAGCAATTTGCGATGAAAAGACAACACTTTTGAAGAGCCATAAATTACAGGTGTGCATACCTGCAGCATATTTGGGTCTAGAAATGTTTTGATGATGATTTCCAATCCTATACCATTTACATCACCAATGGTAATGCCTGCTGTTAATTTATTTTCATTTTCCTGCATAGTGCCAATAACGAATCACGATTAATAGGGAATAAAATATGAACAGGGTTTTAAGTTTTAATAAATAAGTGTCAAAATAAAATTATACTCTACTTTGTCATTCTCTTTAAAAATTCAATCATAAAACGAACACCCACACCGGTTCCGTTTTTGCCTCGATAGCTGTCGCTGGATTTAATAAATGCCGGACCTGCAATATCAAAATGCATGTAAGGATAATCTACAAACTTATTCAGAAACCTGCCGGCAGTTACTGCTCCCGCAACCGCACCACCAATATTTTTAATATCAGCAATATCAGATTTTAATAACTCATCGTATTCATCCCAATATGGAAATTCGACTAACCGTTCATACACCCGGTTGGCGCTTTCGTTTAATTGTTTTTTTGTGCGTTCATCTGCATTTCCCATGCAAACAATTCCATACTGACCAATAGCTGCCGAAGCTGCGCCTGTAAGCGTTGAAAACTCACACACCAGTTGCGGATTATATTGTTTGGCATAATGCAGTGCATCAGCCAAAATCAAACGACCTTCAGCATCGGTATTTAATACTTCAACAGTCATTCCGCTATACATGGTAATTACATCACCAGGGGTATATGCATTGCCGTCAGGGCGGTTATCGGTGGCGGGCACCAGGCCAATTACGTGAACCGGAATTCTTGCTTTGGCAATTGCATACATCGTACATCCCACAATTGCCGAACCAGCCATATCACATTTCATATAATCCATAGAGTTGGGAGTTGGCTTAAGGCTTAATCCTCCCGTATCGTAAACTACTCCTTTGCCAACTAATACAACAGGTTTTTTATTTACAGCATTTCGGGGTTTGTACTCCATTACTGTAAACGTAGGAGGTTCGATGCTCCCCTGATTCACTGCAAGTAATCCACCCATTTTCATGCTTTGGATTTTTGCTTTGTTAAAAACTTCCACACTAAAGCCTGCCTCTTTGCCAAGCAATTGGAACTCTTTTGCGAGCTGGGTTGCCGTTAAAAAATTTTGCGGTTCATTTACTAAATCACGCGCTTTACAGGTTGCTTCGCAAGCAATATTCAATCGGTCAATTTGCTTTTTATCAACATTCTTTGAAAAAATATTAACCGTTGTGAGCGTGTGGGTTTCCTTGTCTGCATCTTTCCTGTATTTTAAAAACTGGTAATTGCCTAAACAAATTCCTTCGGCATATGCAAGCAGCTCATCATTTAGTTTTTCATCTGTAAGTGTTACCTGTTGAATTTTTCTTTTGTTTAAAACAGCATTTAACTGATTACCGGCTTTACGCAACGATTCAAGTAAAGTATGTTTTGATTTTTTATCCGCCTCAATTAATTGAACTGCAATAATCCGTTTGTATTGATTGATGATGACCTGTTTCGAATCATTGGCAAATTCTGTTTGTATATAGTTTATTTCATCGGTTGTGAAATAAGAAGTATTGAATTTCTTTTTGTCCTTGGTGAAAAAAACAACATGTTCGTTATCCTTAACTGATAAAGCCTTCTTAATAACAGTGTTCATTTTAATGTGTTAATTTTGAGGGGTGAAATTAGGGAAAATCCATCTATGAATAACGAATCTGTACGAATCCCTTTAAAAACGGGACAAGTTTTACGAATTACGAATTAAACTCCTGACCAATGACTATTGACGGTCTTTTAAATAGAGCATTTGATTTTGAATTTCTGACTAAAGAAGAAGGGGTATTTCTTTTTCATCGTGCCCCAACCGGTAAGTTGGTTTTTACGGCAAATGAATTGCGGAAAATACAAAAGCCCGATGGCAAGGTCACTTGGATTATTGACCGTAATGTAAACACAACAAATGTTTGTATTGCTAATTGCAAGTTCTGCAATTTTTACCGTATACCGGGACATCCTGAATCGTACATCACAACGATTGAACAATACAAAGAAAAAATTGAAGAAACATTCCGTTACGGTGGCGACCAGCTTTTATTACAGGGAGGGCATCATCCCGAACTTGGTTTAAAATTTTATACGGATTTATTCCGTCAATTAAAATTGCTTTATCCGCAATTAAAGTTACATGCATTAGGGCCACCCGAAGTGGCACACATCTGTAAATTAGAAAAAATGAGTCATGCTGAAGTGTTGAAAGAACTTAAAGCAGCAGGGCTTGATTCATTGCCCGGTGCGGGCGCTGAAATTTTAAACGACCGCGTTCGCAGAATGATTTCAAAAGGAAAATGTTCAGGTAGAGAATGGCTGGATATTATGCGTGCGGCTCATCAATTAAACATCACCACTTCGGCAACCATGATGATGGGACATGTGGAGACCATTGAAGAACGGTTTGAGCATTTGGTGTGGATACGAGAAGTTCAGAGCGAAAAACCCGAAAGGTCTAAGGGGTTTCTTGCATTTATTCCCTGGACATTCCAGGATACCGATACGATTTTGAAAAAAGTGCGCGGCATTCGCAATACTGTTACGGCTGATGAGTACATCCGTATGATTGCCCTGAGCCGAATAATGCTTCCTAACATAAAAAACATACAGGCATCGTGGCTAACGGTTGGCAAGGCTGTTGCGCAGATGTGCCTGCATACCGGAGCCAATGATTTTGGTTCCATTATGATTGAAGAAAATGTGGTGTCCGCTGCCGGTGCACCTCACCGCTTTACATCAGAAGGAATTCAGGAAGCTATTCGAGAAGCGGGTTTTGAACCTCAATTGCGCACCCAGCAATATGAATACCGTGAATTGCCAGAAGTGATGGAGCAACAGGTGATTGAGTATTGAGAAAATTTTTAAGTTGTCAGATTTTTATCCTTTCAGCGCTTCCGCCCCGCCAACAATTTCTAAAATTTCGCCTGTAATTGCTGCCTGACGCGCTTTGTTATATTGCAGGCGAAGCTCTTTTATCAGCTCACCGGCATTGTCGGTTGCTTTGCTCATGGCTGTCATGCGCGCACCGTGCTCGCTGGCGTGTGAATCTAAAAGCGCTTTGTACAATTGTGTTTTCAGCGATTTAGGAATAAGTTCCGAGACAATTTGAGCTTTGTCGGGTTCAAAAATATAATCAATGGATTTTGCTTTCTCGGTTTCCTTTTTTGCAGGAGGAGTAATAGGTAGCATTTGTTCAGTCTGCACATATTGTACAGCTGCATTTTTAAACTGGTTGTAAACCAAAATAACACGGTCAAAATTTGCCGATGCAAATTCTTTCATTATTTCTTCGGCAATCTTTGCTGTGTTTTCAAAATTCAATTGATTAAAAATTTCGTTATGATGGCGGAGAAAAACATTTTTTTGTTTTGAGAAAAAATCGCTGCATTTTTTCCCGATGCATAAAATCTTTACGTTTCCTTCCTTAGCCTGTGTGTTATACGTATTATGAATAAGCCTGTTAACAGTACGTATGATAGTGGAATTAAAAGCCCCTGCTAATCCACGGTTGGAACAAATTGCAACAATAAGAATTTTGTTGTCTTTACGAATTTTTGCATACGCACCTCCTTCTGATGCATCCACATTTCCTGAAAGATTTTCTAAAATTTCTCTCAGCTTATTTGCATAGGGGCGCAACCGAACAATGGCATCCTGCGCCCTTCGCAACTTTGCAGCCGAAACCATTTTCATGGCTTTGGTAATCTGTTGCGTTGAGTTGACAGATGCGATTCTTATTCTTACTTCTTTTAAACTTGCCATTTCTTCAATTCACGGTCACAATTAAGATTTATACTTCCCGGACAATTCCTTCGCCAACTTCTCAATCTCCGCAAGCACTTCGTCTTTTAACTCCCCTTTTCTTAATGAATCGAGTGCGGGTTTGTGTTGTGCTTCCATGATGTTCAGAAAATCCTGTTCAAATTCACGGACACGTTTTACAGGAACATCTTTCAGAAATCCTTTTGTTCCGCAATAGATGATCGCAATTTGTTGTTCGACACGTAACGGTGAGTACTGTCCCTGCTTGAGCACTTCCACGTTGCGCGAACCTTTATCCAGCACAGCCTTTGTTGCAGCATCGAGATCGGAACCAAATTTTGAAAAGGCTTCCAGTTCACGGTACTGAGCCTGGTCTAATTTTAATGTCCCCGCAATTTTTTTCATTGACTTAATCTGTGCATTTCCACCCACGCGCGAAACTGAGATACCAACGTTAATAGCAGGGCGAACACCGGCATTAAATAAATTCGCTTCAAGAAAAATTTGCCCATCGGTAATGGAAATAACATTGGTTGGAATGTATGCAGAAACGTCACCAGCTTGCGTTTCAATAATCGGTAACGCGGTTAACGAGCCTCCACCTTTTACTTTTCCTTTCAGTGATACCGGTAGGTCATTCATCTTTTGGGCAATGTCATCAGAATTGATAATTTTTGACGCACGCTCCAGCAAACGAGAGTGCAGGTAAAATACATCACCCGGGTATGCTTCACGACCGGGAGGGCGTCTTAATAACAAGGACACTTCACGGTAAGCAACAGCTTGTTTTGACAAATCATCATATATGATTAAAGCGGGGCGACCGGTGTCACGAAAATATTCTCCGATTGCAGCGCCTGCCATAGGTGCAAAAAACTGCATCGGTGCAGGGTCGGCAGCGGGAGCAGAAACCACAACAGTATAAGGCATGGCTCCGCGCTCTTCCAATATTTTTACAATGTTCGCAACGGTTGAGCCTTTTTGCCCTATTGCAACATAAATACAATAAACCGGCTTACCTGCCGCATAAAACTCTTTTTGATTAATGATGGTATCAATAGCAACGGCTGTCTTCCCCGTCTGGCGATCACCAATGATTAATTCGCGCTGTCCTCTTCCAATCGGAATCATGGCATCAATTGCTTTAATTCCGGTTTGCAACGGTTCGTTAACGGGCTGACGGAAAACAACACCAGGCGCTTTCCTTTCAATAGGCATTTCGAGCAATTCGCCTTTAATGGGCCCCTTGCCGTCAACGGGAATTCCTAACGTATCTACAACCCGTCCGAGCATTCCTTCGCCAACGTTGATTGACGCAATTTTTCCAGTCCTCTTAACTGTATCTCCTTCTTTTATTTCGGTTGAATGGCCGAGCAATACCACGCCAACATTATCTTCTTCGAGGTTTAATACAATTCCGCGCAAACCATTGTCAAATTCAATCAATTCGCCCGACTGCACATTGTTTAATCCGTAAATACGCGCAATACCGTCACCTACCTGAAGCACGGTACCAACTTCTTCAAGCTCTGATGCGGTTTTGAAATTAGAAAGCTGTTGCCTGAGTATTGCTGAAATTTCTGCGGGTTTTATTTCTGACATTGTTTAGATTATTAGGAAATTAGGAAATTTAATTGTGCATTAAAAGTCTTTAATATATAAATTTTCTTTGAAGGTTCTTTTTAGTTTGTTGATTTTTGTTTTGATGCTTGTATCGTCTTGTTTGTCTTCAACAGTTAAAATGTATCCGCCAATAATATCTGCATTAACTTTTTCGTGAAGTTCCACCTCACTGTGGGTATAATTTTTTATTACTTCCAATACATTGTTACGAAGACTTTCATCGAGCGGAGCAGCAGTGATTATTTCTGCCGTTTTAATTTCTTTAATTTTTTTATACTGGCTTACAAAAGAGCTCGCAATTTCAGGAAGATACATCTCACGTCTTTTATTAGTAATGATACTCATAAACTGCATGGTGATTTCGCTAACCTTATCGCCAAATAAACTTTTTAATATCGAGAGTTTTTTATCTGATTTAATAATTGGATTTTGGAGTACTAGCAACAGCTCGCGGCTTGCTTTACATGAATCGTTAATCAATTTCATATCGGCAAAAACATTTTCGAGCGAGTTTTGTTCAACTGCAAGGTCAATGATTGATTTTGCGTACCGTGAGGCTACTTTTAATCCTTTCATTTTATTTTACAAATTCTGCTTCTTTCAAATAGGCTTTTACTAATTCCCGTTGTTTTTCGGCTGAAGAAAGTTCTTCTTTCAAAATCTTTTCGGCAATCTCCAACGAAAGAACAGCAACCTGGTTTTTAAGTTCGGTGATAGCTGCCATTTTTTCGTTCTGAATTCCTTCGCGAGCAATTTTTATCAAGCGGTCGGCTTCTTCGGTGGCTTTTGTTCTTGCTTCATTAATAATTGAGTCTTTAGCGTCACGCGCTTCCTTTAAAATAATATCGCGGTCATTGCGCGCCTGGGCAAGAATTTTTTCATTGTCTGATTTCAGGTTTGCCATTTCTTCTTTGGCTTTCCTTGCGGCATTCAAAGCATCCGAAATGGAATCTTCACGCTCTTTAAGCGATTTTAAGATGGGTTTCCATGCATATTTTTTCAGCAGTATAAGTATGAGGCTGAACGAAACAAGCATCCAGAATAATAACCCGATGTCAGGTGTTACTAATTTCATGGTATTTAGTGATTTGGTGATTAAGGTAATTAAGATAGTTGAGGAAAATATGGTAATTGTATTTTAACAATTGCCTTAATTACCTATCTACCCAATTACCATATTATAAACTACGCAAGACCGACAATAAATGCCAATGCTACTGCCGCAAGCGCAACTCCTTCTACAAGAGCTGCCGCAACGAACATGTTGGCAACAAGGTCGCCTTTCATTTCGGGCTGGCGCGCCATAGATTCAAGAGCGCTTCCGCCAATGCGTCCAATTCCGATACCCGCCCCGATTGCAGCTAACCCGGCACCTACTACTGCTCCTGCTTTCGCAACAGCTACATCTGCTAATAAAATGGTTAATAATGAAGTCATAGATTTATTTTTTAAGAGTTATAATTTTTATTTTTTAAAGATTAATGATGTTCGTGTTTATGTTCATGTTCCACCAATGCCATTCCAAAATAAATGGCGGAGAGGAATGTAAATACAAATGCCTGTAAAAATCCCACAAGCAATTCAAGCGCATTAATAAATATGGTAAATGCCACAGCAGGAATTGCAGTCCCCAGCCCGGCACCTGTTGAAGCCTGCCCGGCAACGAATATCAGGCAGAAGAATACCAGGATTACAATATGCCCCGCCATAATATTTGCAAATAACCGCACCATTAATACAAACGGCTTAAGAAAAATTCCAAGCACTTCGAGCAATGTGATTATCGGCAGCACATAAAACGGAACTCCCGGCATGGCAAAAATGTGCCGCCAGTAATTTTTATTTCCATTGTACAGTGTTATTGCAAGGGTAAACAATGCCATTACCAATGGAACGGCTATGTTACCTGTTACGTTTGCTCCACCCGGGAAAATCGGAATTAACCCTAACAAATTATTTATCCAGATGAAAAAGAAAATGGTAAGCAGGTAAGGCATAAAGCGCGCATGATGCTTTTCACCGATAGCTGCTTTTGCAATATCATCGCGAACAAACATTATAATAGGCTCGATGGCATTTTGTAATCCGGTTGGAGCGCTATCCTTATTTCTTACATAGCTTTTTGCAACCGAAATAAAAACAATAAGAATAATTGCAACAGCAATAAACATTGCAAATACATTCTTCGTAATTGATAAATCATAAAATTTTGAACCGTCCTCTGAAATAATTGTTCCCTCTTCCAATTTGTATCCCTCATAAGATGCATGACCATGTTCGAACCGGCTTGATAAAAAACAACTAAGCCCTTTCTCCTTATTAAAGATGATAACAGGTAATGGAATCGAAACCGGATGTTCATGACTTCCCCACAAATGCCATTCGTGTGAATCACTGATGTGCTCCATAACCAGTTTCCCCGGATTAAAAGCGTTGTGTAAACCTTCCGAATGTTCGGTTTCTGTAACCGAAGAATCAATAACAACATTTTCCGGGTAGGAGGCTAATGCAAAAGCAGTCAATCCAGTGAAAAAAACTGAAATGAAAACAAATTTGTAAACGATTGATTTGACTTGACTTAAACTACAATTCATCCTGCTAAAGGTCTTTTAAAAGGAGCGCAAAGATAAAATTTTAAAACTCAATTAAAAGCACAAACTTGTTTTTTCTATACAGGACTTCCTAACTGTTTTTATCAGTTAGTTTTTGCTCCATTTTCGTTTACTGAAACAGGTAATTTGCTTTTAAAATGTGAATAAACCACTGAGACTTCAAAAGCAGTAAACAAAATGTAAATCGCAAAAAAGTTGCAGATAAAGGCAATGGCGTTATCCGAATTATAGAAAGCATAAAGAATTATTACTGCCAGGTAAAGAAAAAGTTTTAAAGCCGTGGCAATCATATAATACGAAACAAAACTGCGGTTACTTTTTGAGAAAGTGAACAGCAGGCCACAATGAAATAAACAAGTAATTAAAAAAAAGAAGACAAACAGATAGTTCGTGTTTTCGAAATGAAATTTTTGAGGCACATAACCTTTTACCAACAAATAAAAACAATAAATAATTATTGTAAATATCGAGACCTTGATTAAAAAACCGCTAAGCTTTTGTTTCATGCCATTCAATAAATATCCAATGCGAAAGTAAAATTAAAACCCTGAAAAAAACTATTTATTCTTTTTCAAAAAATCTTTTATTGCAAAATAAATTGCAAAGAACACCCCTGAGAGCGCCAGTGAAGCCGTAATAACAGGTTTAGTTTTAAAATATTCATCCAGTTTAAGACCGGCATATGAAAAGCCAAAAATTATTGCTGCCATTTGGAATACCATGGCAGAATATTTTGCATACGTATTAAGCGGATTTTTCCTGGAGTTGCTGGATTTGGGCTGGCTTGTCTCCATACTTAATATCTTTTACCGCAGGACCCATATTGCAATTGCCCGTAAAAGCCGCACCTACTTCAACTACAAGTTTGCCTGTATGAATGTCGCCATTTATAACAGCAGTTGATTTTAAGAAAAGCATCTCGGCAACCACTGTTTTTCCTTTTACAGCACCCGAAACATCAGCATTCTGGCAAAAAATATCGCCTTCAATTTTTCCGGTCGAACCGACAACAATTTTAGACTTGGAATTTACGGAGCCTTTTACAGTTCCGTCAACACGGATATCGCCATTTGACCTTATTTCTCCCTCAATTGTAGTTCCTGCTCCTATAAGATTAATGGATGAAGATGTGGTTTCGCTGGGTTTTGCAACCTCTTTGTTTTTTTTAATTTGCTCAAACATGATTAATGAATTTTAATGGTTTTAAAACAAGAAAGACAAAAGTATTAATTATTCTTTACGAAAAAAACCTTTGCCGGGTTGCAAAGTTGTATAATAGTTCAAACAATATTGATTCTGAATGTTATTCCCTCACTTCTTCAATTGTAAAATTATTTGTACCAGCAGATTGTTTTATCAGAAATGTTTTATATGCTTTTATAATCAAGCGTGTAGAGACGCGGTTGAGTTGAACAAAAGAAATGTTCAGTTCAAAATTTTTGTTTTTTTTATTAAGTTTTACTTCTGCACTTTCTATAGTGCAATTATAATCGCTGTTGCAATCAACAAATAGCATTTGCTGTAAATATTTTTTTGAAGTCTCGCTTTCGGGAATTAAAATTCCAGCATCAATGCATTGTTTGCCTTTTGAATTTTCATTTGTGGAATCTTTAACCAACTTTTTATAGAAGTAAACTATCTTTTTTCCGGGTGAATTAAATTTATGTTCTGTTACAGCTATTTCAAGTACACTACCTGTCGGCATTGCCCTTTTTATGAAATCTTCTTTCGATTCGCCCGAATTTCTTTCAAGAGTTTGCGATTGGCAAGCATAGTTAATAAACAAAAGAAAACATAATAATATGTTTTTTCTTTTCACTAAAAAATTAAAAATCATACAAGCCCTTCCCTTAACAAATCATGCAAATGCACAAAGCCAAGAAATTTCTGATTATGTGCAACCACCACCTGGGTTATGTTGTGCTGTTTCATCAGCTGAAGCGCATCAATAGCCATCATGGACTTGTCAACTGTTTTAGGCTTTTTATTCATAATGTCTTTTGCCTGTAGTCCATCTATTGATTTTTTATTTTGAAGCATCCTTCGCAAATCGCCATCGGTAATAATTCCCACAAGTTTATTTTTATCAATGACCGCAACTGCCCCCAAGCGTTTTGAAGAAATTTCAAGAATAACTTTATTGACAGTTGCCGATGGATTTACTTTTGGCTTTGCGTTGCTCGGATACAAATCCGAAACTCTGAGATATAATTGTTTACCTAATGCACCTCCGGGATGATATCTTGCAAAATCGGTTTTGGAAAATCCCCTGCATTGAAGAAGGCAAACTGCCAGGGCATCACCCAGCGCCAACTGGGCGGTAGTGCTGCTGGTAGGCGCGAGGTTCATGGGGCAGGCTTCAGCTTTTACGGCTGAATTTAAAATAACATCGGCATGTTTTGCAAGGTATGATTTTTCATCGCCAACCATTGCAACCAGTTTATTGTTGCTATTTTTAAGTAATGGAACTAAAATTTTTATCTCAGATGTATTGCCGCTGTTCGAAATGCACAATACTATATCTTCACGCTGAATAATTCCCAAATCTCCATGCACTGCATCGGCAGCGTGCATGAAAACGGAAGGTGTGCCCGTGCTGTTAAATGTAGAAACAATTTTTTGCGCTATGATGGCGCTTTTACCTATGCCGGTAACAATCACCCTTCCTTTTGAAAAAAGAATTACCTTTACACACGCTATAAAACTCTTGCCGATTTGTTTTCTTAATTGTGCAACAGCGTCTGCCTCTGTATCGAGAGTTTTTAGAGCCAGTAAAATAATTTCCTTATCTTGTAGCAAATTATTAAAAATTTGTTTTAGTATTGAATTGAAAAAAAGTTTATATCTTTAGGCTTGACAAAAATATCAAAATAGAATCAATGTAATTTTAAAAAATGAGTAACAGTACTACCCTTGCCGAAACTAATTTAGCCGATGCGCTGCAAAAACATTTCGGATATGATTCGTTTAAAGGCGACCAGGAAGCCATCATTAAAAACTTAATGGATGGCAATAATACTTTTGTGATTATGCCCACCGGTGGGGGCAAGTCCATGTGTTATCAGTTGCCGGCATTAATCAGCGAAGGAACTGCAATTGTTGTTTCGCCACTGATTGCGCTGATGAAAAACCAGGTGGACTCCATGCGTGGTTTTAATACCGATGACGGCATTGCGCATTTTATGAATTCATCGCTTACCAAAGCAGAAATTGCGGTGGTGCGTAAAGACATAAGAGAAGGACGTACAAAATTATTGTATGTGGCTCCGGAGTCACTCACTAAGGAGGAAAACGTGGCTTTTCTGAAAGAAATAAACATTTCGTTTTTCGCTATTGATGAAGCGCATTGCATTTCGGAATGGGGCCATGATTTCCGTCCTGAATACCGCAGGCTTCGCCCCATTGTTGAAACCATGGGTAATATTCCAATCATTGCACTAACGGCAACGGCTACAGCCAAAGTGCAGCTCGATATCCAGAAAAACCTAACCATGATGGACGCTACGGTTTTCAAGGATTCTTTTAATCGTCCCAATCTTTATTATGAAGTGCGCCCTAAAGTTGATGTGCTTAAAGAAATGATCAAGTTTATTAAGCATCATAACGGAAAATCGGGAATCGTTTATTGCCTGAGCCGGAAGAAAGTTGAAGAAGTTGCGTCAACATTAAGTGTAAATGGAATTAAAGCAATGCCTTATCATGCCGGGCTTGAAGCCGCTGTGCGTGCCAAAACGCAGGATAATTTCCTGATGGAAAAAATTGATGTCATTGTTGCAACTATTGCCTTCGGGATGGGTATTGACAAGCCTGATGTTCGTTTTGTAATTCACCACGACATTCCAAAATCACTGGAAGGGTATTACCAGGAAACAGGGCGTGGCGGACGTGACGGGCGTGAAGGACGCTGCCTTACTTTTTACAGCTATAAGGATATTGAGAAGCTCGAAAAATTTATGAAGGGCAAGCCTGTAGCGGAACAGGAAATAGGAAAGCAATTGCTTTTGGAAACTGTTGCGTATGCCGAAACATCGGTTTGCCGTAGAAAAATGCTGCTGCATTATTTTGGTGAAAAATACGAACAGGAAAATTGCGGGAGCTGCGACAACTGCCTGCATCCTAAAACGCAAATTGAAGCGCAGGACGAAGCGCTTACACTGCTCGAAACAGTCGTTGCCATAAAAGAAAAGCACAATGCCGAACATACTATAAATGTAATAATCGGAAAATCGGAAAACGAAGTTAAAAAATACGGACACGACAAGCTTGAAGAGTTTGGTGAAGGTGCCGATCAGGAACCAAAATTCTGGATGGCGGTTATACGCCATGCGTTACTTGCGGGATTAATAGTAAAAGACATTGACAATTACGGTTTGTTAAAGCTAAGCCCCGAAGGAAAAGCATTTTTAAAGAAACCTCATTCGTTTAAGATTACACAGGACCACGATTATGGAGACGTGGAAACCGATGAAGATGATGAAGGCGGTGTGGGTGGCGCTGGCGGCAGCGCTGCTGATGAAACTCTTTTTGCCATGCTTAAAGATTTGCGCAAAACCATAGCCAAGCAAAAAAATCTTCCCCCGTTTGTAATCTTCCAGGATCCTTCACTCGAGGAAATGGCAATTCAGTACCCCATCAACATAGAGGAAATGAAAAACATTACGGGTGTGGGTTCGGGCAAAGCAATAAAATACGGTAAGCCGTTTATTGAACTTATATCGAGATACGTGGAGGAAAATGAAATTGAGCGCCCGATGGATTTGGTGGTGAAATCGGTAATTAATAAATCGGGGTTAAAGGTTTATATCATACAGAATATTGACCGCAAGCTTTCGCTTGATGATATTGCCGATGCAAAAGGAATTTCGATGGGCGATGTGATTTCTGAAATTGAAAGCATCGTGGCTTCGGGTACACGCATTGATATTAATTACTACCTGAACGAGGTAATTGATGTGGAACGCCAGAAAGAAGTTTTTGATTATTTCCGCACGGCAGAAACCGATTCGGTTCCCCAAGCCGTAAACGAGCTGGGCGAAGAAGAATACACCGTTGATGAAATCCGCCTCATGCGTGTTAAGTTCATGAGCGAGGTGGGGAATTAATCATAACATAGCCCACGGTTTAAACCGTGGGCTATGTGAACAATGATTATTTTTTACATCTTCACCACCTTTTTATTTACCGTTTTATCTCCCTCCCGGTAATTAATAAAATAAAACCCCGGTGTTAAATGTGCAGTGTTTATTGTTGTTTCTGCACCAAAAGTTTTTGTGCGCAAAATTTCTTTTCCTGTTATATCAAAAATTGTTAGCTCGCCTTTTTGGGTGGTGCCTTTTAGGGTGAGGGTTGTGGTGAAGGGGTTGGGGGAGGTTTGGATGCTGGATGTTTGATTTGGATGTTGGATGATGCCGGTAATGGTATCAGGGAAGAGTTTGACTATCCAGTAATCATAAGTTCCGTTATTTCCGGAAACATCTCCGTCATTTGAACCTGAATGTCCTGCAATAATGTATCCACCATCATTTGTCTGTCGGATAGAATAGGGCCAATCAAGATCACTCCCGCCAAAACTTTTTTGCCATTGAATATTTGCTGTGGTGTCTAATTTAACAATCCAGTAATCGTCACCACCATGGTTGCCGCTGACATTACCATCATTGGAATAAGATACACATCCGATAATAAATCCTGAATCTGTTGTTTGTTGAATTGAATAGCCTTCTTCAAAACCGGTTCCCCCAAGGCAAACTTGCCATTCCAGGTTATTGATCGAGTCAAGTTTAGTAATCCAGACATCCGTTAGTCCTCCATGATTTCCGCTAACGTCTCCATCGTTTGATTTTACAGCTCCCGAAGTAATAAATCCGCCATCATTTGTTTGCTGAGCGGAATAACACCGATCTTCGTCTGTTCCACCCAAACATTTCTGCCACTGTAAATTGCCGACACTATCAATTTTTATAATCCATTTGTCTTTTAGGATGCTGTGAATACCACTTACGTCACCATCATTTGATTGTGTCCATCCGGCAACCACATATCCTCCATCAGTCGTATGCCTGATAGAAAACGCCTGATCATCCTCACTTCCACCAAAGCACTTTTGCCACTGAATGTTGCCGTTATTATCAAGTTTTACAATCCAATAATCATTCATGAGAGGTGCAATTGTATCATGATTGCCACTTACATCACCGTCATTCGAAAGCGTCCCACCTGCTATTATATATCCGCTGTCATTTGTCTGAATAACATAGTGAGCCATATCAGGTTTAGTGCCCCCGAGGCATTTTTGCCATTGTAAGAATCCCATACTATCTATTTTAATTATCCAAAAATCTTCATATCCATTATTACCGCTTACATCACCATCATTTGAAGTCGTATAACCTGCAACAATATATCCTTGGTCAAAAGTTTGATAAACTGATTGTCCATAATCACCATTTGTTCCACCGTAGGATTTTTGCCATTGCAGATTACCAGCATTATCAAGTTTTATAACCCAATAATCCGGTCCTCCATGGTTACCTGTCACATTACTATCGTTAGAGTTTGAAAATCCTGCTACTACAAACCCTCCGTCATTTGTCTGTATAATTGATCTTGCCTGATCATCATTACTTCCACCAAAACATTTTGCCCATTCAATCCCAGGAGTCGTTTGCGCAAGTGAAAAATCAAACATCAAAATCAAACATCCAATTAAAAGTAATTGCCTTTTCATCCCTCCAATTTTTAATCAAATATAAATCTTATTTCCATTCAAAAAAACACCCCTGACCCTAAAGGGAGCAAAGAAACAAACAAACTGCTATTTCGCTTTTTCTTTTTTCAATTTAATCAAACAGTAAACGAAAAAAAGAAATGATTAATCCGGAAGCAATTCCGATAGTCCCCCTTCAGGGGTCAGGGGTGTCTTACCCAATCACCGCGCTAACAGTAGCGCTCCACACGCTGCGTTCGCCACGGGTGTTTTCATAACAGCAGCGGTAGTATGCGGTGCGGCCAACATCGGTATCGGTAAAGGGTACGTTAGTTAAAAAGCGGGTAATGTTGCGGCTGTTGCCCCATTGTAATTGCGCATCCGGCACACCGGCAGCCGCAACAGCCACTTCGAGCACCACTTTTTGCTTATCGGGCATGGCATCGCTGTCGGGGTTGGCGGGGTCGCGGAACCGGAGGGTGTGCTGCAGGTGAATGGTTTTTTCGATGTCAATATCGGGCGAATGGTCCATTACATCGGCACGGGTAGGCACCGTGTCAGGAGCTTTGAGGCGCAGCTTGGTGCGGTCTTCGGTGGTCAATACCGATTGGGGGATGTCGCCAAAAATGAGCCGCATCTTTTTTTCGATGTTAACTCTCAGTAAATCGCGTTGGTCGCGCAGGGCTTTGGTGGCTGTGGTATCATCGGTGGTTTTGGGGTAAATTATTGTCCAGCCGGTAACCGGGTCGCTGTAAAGTGTGGTGAGGTCAAGAATGTTGCCTGCCGATACGCCAAGCCTTACTTTTTCGCTGTTCAGCCACGGTACTGCAATGCCGAGATATTGGTTGAATTCGGCAAGTTTTGGAGGGAAAATTTTGTCGTCTGCCATTTTGTTTAAATTTTTAAGGTTCTTTTAGATTTATATTGATATTCAATAATTTGCCATTTTATTAAAGTCTTCAGCGGATCCGCAGAAAAATTCTGCGGTGCCGCTAAGAATCTCTGCGGATCCGCAGAAAAATTCTGCGGTGCCGCTAAGAATCTCTGCGCATCCGCAGAAAAGTTCCGCGCTACCGCTAAAGAGTTCCGCGGATCCGCAGAAAAACTCTGCGCAAGCGCTGAAAACTTCCGCACAAGCGCTAAAAAATTCTGCGGATGCGCTGAAAATTTTAGCTCGTATTGTTTTCTATTTATTGCTGAGAATATCATTTTTAAAATTCATGATACAAAGTTGGCATCAGGAACTAAAGAATTGTACACCGTATTAAACGAAAGGCGGTTTTAATTAAACGAAAGCAGCTTTTAGTTACACGAAGCTTATTCGCCAGCTGTATTATGCCTGTTATGAAAATAAATGTGCAGGGTTTGCCTGTACGGTTCCGGCACTTTGAATGAGAGCAGGAACGGAAGCTCTAAATAATGAGTAACGTTGTTAAAATCAATGATAAAATCGGGGTTAATAAGTCGGCTGCGATGCAGGCGCAGGAATCCAAAGTCATTAAAAACTTTTTCCCAATATCCAAGATTGTGGCACAATACCACCTCCTCGTGTGAGCCGCCTTTTAAAAGATGAACAATGGTGTACGTTCCGCTGCCGCTGAGTGAAATAATTTGCTTCACAGAATACAGCTGGCAATTACCATCTCTTGCAGGCAGCTCAATCCTGTCGGGCGATTGCCTGAGAGGCTGCTTTTGCTTCAGCAACCCGATATATTGCAGGAGCAGCGATTCAATTTTTTCATCATGAGTCATGATGATGATTTTTTAGCGTGCGGTTTTGCCTGCACGCTGTATTAACTGAGAAACGAAAGAAATCAGAAATTGGTATTGCTGTGCATTTTAGTCAAGGCAGATTCCTGATTTCCGGCAAAAGGGTTTGAGGTTTCGGAACAAAGCGCAACTAAAGTGCCAACTGAATAAAATCAACCTGGCATGATGGGGTACTCACGAAACGCCCGCTGAAATTTTTATTCTTAATTTTCATTTGTTCTTTTTTTCGCCTGTGGCGAAATGCCTGCGGGCAGGTGTTCCTCCCCTTCGGGGAGGCTAGGTGGGGCTTCTCCTTTTCGCTACCGGCAAATGAACCGCGTAATAATAAATAACCATTAAAATTCCGAGCGCAAAAAATACGCGCGCATAAGGGCGCAACGTGTCATTATAAAAAAATTCGCCAATCATCCATATGCAGTTTGCCGTTATCCAGTTGCACACTGCCAGGTTATGAAAAAGTTCGGCTTTATGCTCACGCATTTTCCATGTAATGTAAATGGCAACCGTTAAGGTGGGAACAATCATAAACATGCCGGCTACCCGCCAATCCATTACCCAGCAGGTGTCTTTAAGCAACCACATTACAATGTGGAGGTTTTCGGTTTCACGTATTTTTTTCGGGAGCATTGTTGTTGTTTTATGTTCGAAAAATAGAAAAATAAAACAATAGCCGGAAAAATTAATTTTCTTTGCACCGCTTTTATGAAATCCCTTTGATCCGCACTCTTTATGGCCCGGTTGATAAAAATAAACCTGCTTATTTTAATTGCCCTGCTTTTGTTGGTTGAATTGACAGGGCAAATACTTTACCGGGTAAAATGGGGGCATTTTATGTTCTCCGATCCCCTTCAGCAACTTCACCAAACGGTTTATCGCAGGCATCCTTTTTTATCAGTGGCATTAAATAAAAACGTGAAAGCGGTTTACGATGAAACCCCTAACCATGACAACCATCTCGTAACCACAACCGAACTGGGCACGCGATGGACGGGCGCTGATTTGTATGATACAACTAAAATAAGGATAGCGTGCATTGGCGGCTCTACAACTTTTTGCATCGGGGTAAACGACAAAAACTCCTGGCCCGCCCTGCTGCAAAAAAAGCTTGGGAGCAATTATGCTGTTTTTAATTACGGATTGTCGGGCTACACAACTGTTGAAGCCATCATACAAATGGCTTTATTTATCCCTGAGATAAAACCCAGGCTGATTATTTTCTATGAAGGATGGAACGATTTGCACGTGTATCACACCGAAAATACGTATCCCGATTATTTCAGCCATGGCGTGGCGCAGCTGAACGAAGTGCTGGCTGTGCACCTTGAAGATTCAACCTGTCTCGGAAAACTAAGGCGCATGTCGGGCTTGTTTTATATTGCAGATAACATACACGAAAGAATTTTCAAACAAAAAGAAACCGTACGGTATTCCGTTCCCGATGAAAACATAAACAAGCTGTTCGAAAGAAACATCCATACGCTTATTACACTTTCATCAGGCCTCAAATCAAAGCCGGTTTTTATTTCGCAGGTGCTAAACCCTTTTACAAAACGGCACTCGGGCTTTTCCCATCAGTGGACAATGCATATTGAAGACAATAAAGTTCCCGTGTTTATGAATCAAATGAACCGGATTGTTGAGAACATTTGCGCTGCGGACAGTAATTGCGTTTACTTCGATTTTAAAAATTCAATTACGTGGCAGGAAAAATATTTTCTTGATGACGGGCATTTTACAATTGAAGGGAATGAAATATTTTCGGATGCATTGACTCAAAAAATAAAAACAATAAAATTCTGATTCACGATAATTGTCCCACAGTATTTTTGCGGTTACGCCACGGATATTAATCATTAACTTTGCGAGGCTGATATTAGCTTATCATCCGTTTAATTCATTCAACATTTTACTAACATGAACACAGATACATTGACTGATTACGCCATTAACGAAACTTTAAAAAAACTTGGAATTAAAGAAGTTAATACCGGGGCATGCACCGGAAGCACCTGGTTTGATACCACGGGAGAAATTTTAGAATCGTACGCTTCTGCTGACGGGCAACTCATTGCCAAAATTAAACAGGGAACAAAAGATGATTACGAAAAAATAATTCAAGCTGCCGAAAAGGCTTTTATACAATGGCGCATGATTCCTGCGCCTGCAAGAGGAGAGGTAGTAAGGCAGATTGGAGATGAATTACGCAAGTACAAAGCGGAGCTCGGAAAACTTGTTTCGTACGAAATGGGAAAAATTTACCAGGAAGGGTTGGGCGAAGTGCAGGAGATGATTGACATATGTGATTTTGCCGTTGGGCTTTCGCGACAGCTGCATGGGTTTACCATGCACAGCGAGCGCCCCAAACATCGCATGTACGAACAATATCACCCGCTCGGAATTGTCGGAGTGATTTCTGCTTTCAATTTCCCTGTTGCTGTGTGGGCGTGGAATGCGATGCTTGCATTAGTATGTGGTGATGTGGTTGTATGGAAACCTTCAAGCAAAACCCCGCTGTGCGCAATTGCGGTGCACAATATCATTGCAAAAGTTTTGAAAGAAAATAAAGTTCCCGAAGGCGTTTGCAATTTAATTGTGGCAAGTTCAAAACATGTTGGCGATAATTTCCTGGCAGATAAAAGAGTTCCTTTAATTTCAGCAACAGGTTCCACAAGAATGGGAAAAAGAGTAGGGGCAATTGTAGGAGAACGTTTAGGAAGAAGCTTGCTCGAGCTTGGCGGGAATAACGCCATCATCATTTCTGAAAATGCCGATTTGGATATGGCATTGCGTGCTGTTTTGTTTGGCGCTGTGGGAACTGCCGGCCAGCGTTGCACCTCAACCCGCAGACTCATCATCCACGAAAGCGTGTACGAAAATTTTAAACAAAAATTAATTGGTTCGTACAATCATATTCGTATCGGGCACCCTTTAGATTCAAAAACTTTGGTAGGGCCTTTAATTGATAAAACCGCAGTTGAAGATTTTAAAAATGCAATTGAACGTGTTAAGGGAGAGGGCGGTTCAATCCTTTGTGGCGGTGAAGTATTAAGCGATGATGGGTATGAAAGCGGTTGCTACGTTATGCCTGCCATTGCAGAGATAAAAAAGAATTTGCCTATTGTTTGCCACGAAACATTTGCCCCTTTATTATATATCATGAAATATAAATCCATTGACGAAGCCATCGTAATGCAAAACAATGTTCCGCAGGGATTGTCTTCATCCATCTTTTCAAAAAATATTCTGGAAACAGAAAAGTTTTTATCGCACGAAGGGAGCGATTGTGGAATTGCAAACGTAAACATAGGAACATCGGGAGCTGAAATTGGTGGTGCGTTTGGCGGTGAAAAAGAAACCGGTGGCGGTCGTGAATCCGGAAGCGATGCGTGGAAAATTTACATGCGCAGGCAAACTAACACCATCAATTATTCAACTGAATTACCCTTGGCGCAGGGCATCAGGTTTGATGTTTGATTTTTTTATTTTATTTCACAACTCAAAATAAATTTATCCCTAACCAATAATCAAAACTAAAATCACATGGAATGTTACACAGGCTTAGGCATATTGCTGCTTGCCATCATTGCAGCATTGTTTTTTCTTTTAAAATCAAAAAATGAAAATGCAGGTGCATTAACTAAATGGATTGCATGGCTCGTAATCTTTATTGCATTTATTTCGATAACGTGCATGTTATACAACTGCTGGCGTGGTGGCTGTTGCTTTGGCGGAACGGGATGCGGAAATGATAATTCCTGCTCAATGCCACGGTCTCATCACGGAGATATGATGTGGATGGAAAAAGAATGCGGTCATGAAGATGCAGAAATGCGTATGGCAAAATCCCATTGCTGCATGGGAATGGGTGATTCAACTCATACCGAAAAAGTTTTTGTTGATGAATCGGGAGACACCATTCGCATTGAGAAAAAAATTCGTGTAATAGTTGATGATGAAAAAAAGAAAGATAATTAAGCCCTGTTAAAAATTGCGGTAAACCGGTTTATGTCAAGTCTTAAAATAGACATCCACACTCACATTCTTCCCAAAGACCTTCCCGACTGGAAATCGAAATTCGGTTATGGTGGTTTTATAAAGTTGGAGCATCATAAGCCCTGTTGTGCAAGAATGATTAAAGATGACGGAACTTTTTTCCGCGAGATTGAGGATAATTGCTGGAGCGCTGAAACGCGGATGAAAGAAACTGACGCGCATGGTGTGCGAGTGCAGGTGCTTTCAACAGTTCCTGTAATGTTCAGCTATTGGGCAAAGGCAAAAGATGCTTTGGATTTATCCATGTTTCTGAATGATCATATTGCCGCAATAGTTCAAAAATATCCAAAACGTTTTGTGGGTTTGGGAACCATCCCGATGCAATCGCCTGAACTTGCTGTAAAAGAATTAGAGCGGTGTATGAAAATCGGTTTAGCGGGTGTTCAGATTGGTTCGCACGTTGTTGATGACTGGAACCTGGGTTCTATTTCCTTATTCCCGGTTTTTGAAACCGCTGAAAAATTAGGCGCTGCTGTTTTTGTTCATCCATGGGATATGGCGGGGCAGGAACGCATGCAGCGCTATTGGCTTCCGTGGCTTGTGGGTATGCCATCAGAAACCGCGCTCGCAATTTGTTCTATGATTTTTGGCGGTGTGTTTGAAAAGCTTCCACAATTGCGTGTTGCTTTCGCGCATGGTGGTGGCGCATTTCCCGGGACCATTGGTAGAATCGAACATGGTTTTCATACACGCCCTGATTTGGTGGCAATTCATAATAACATTAATCCAAAATCTTACCTCGGAAAATTTTATGTGGATTCGCTTGTACATGATGAATTGATGCTTGAACATATTGTAAAATTATTCGGTTCTAATAAAGTTGCACTTGGTTCCGATTATCCTTTTCCTCTCGGTGAAGATGTTCCCGGAAGCTTAATCGAATCCATGAATTTTTCTGCCGAAGTAAAAAATCAGCTTTTAAGCGGAACGGCTTTGGAATGGCTTAATATGGACAAAGAATGTTTCATTTGACTTTTGCGTTATTGATTTTCATGATGAATAGAAAGTATGTTTTATTACTCCTGATTTTTCTCTGTGCAACAAAAATACATGCACAAAAGAAGCAACCGGAAAAGAAACAAGATGTGCAGCCCGGTTTTGCTGTAGTTGAGTTGTTTACCTCGCAAGGTTGCAATACGTGTCCGCCTGCTGATAAAATATTGAGCGAAATAATTGCGGGTGCTCGAAAAAACAAAAAGCCGATTTATGCTATGTCCTTTCATGTTGATTATTGGAATAAGCAGGGATGGAAAGATCCGTATAGTAGTTTAAAATTTACCAACCGCCAGAAAAATTATTCAAGTGTGTTAGGCGAGCGTGAAGTATATACACCCCAGGTGTTTATAAACGGCAAGATCGCTTTTGTTGGTTCCGATAAAAAAAGATTGATGAGTGAAATAGATAAAGAATTAAAAATTTCTCAAAGTGTTTCATTAAAGCTTAGCAAAGGCGATTCATCCACAGTTGATACTTTATGGGTGGATTACGCGAGTTCACAAATCGATAAAAATTTTAATCTTTATATTGCTCTTGTACAGCGAAGCATTGTTACTAAAATTATCAAAGGGGAAAATGGAGGCAAAACCTTAACGAATGACAACGTGGTGAGGGCTTTTGAAACTGTTCCTGTAAATTCATTATCCGGAACCTTAAAAATTCCTCTTGAGAAATTTTCTCTCAATGCTGATTTTTCAATTTACGGGTATGTGCAGCAGAAGCAAACCAAACAGATACTGGCAGCTACTGGTTTTGATTTTTGATTTTTTTCTTTCCGGTTTTTCTTTTTATTGTAATTAGTGTGGGACTTTTTTATGGAATTTGATTTCTCCCTGCATCTAACTTCCAAAACAAATTCTGTAAGCCGTTAAATTATCGTTAAAAGAAAATATTTTATAAACTTCTCCGTTATTCAATTAATTAAAATAAAAATTAACATTTAAAAATCAAAACTATGAAAACACAAAATGCTTATGTATTTGCTCCTTTGCTTATCGTAATGATGGGCATGGGTATGATCGCCACAGTTAGCGAAAGAAATGAACCAACCAAAGTTGTTCATTACAAAAGAAGTATTAATGAAACTAAAAATTCCGAGAAGGTTCTGCTGGAAACAAAAGTTATTGAAAAGCCGGCAGCGAAAAAAGAAAAAGAAAAAACCTGCGTATTCCGGACATTGTTTGGGGAAGAAAGCAGCGATTCGAATTTTATTTACAAAACACCGGCTAAGGTCTTGGCATCTGCTGACGATGCGCTAGCATGGATTTCCAAAGCACAATTAAACAATGGCGGCTGGGGCGCGGGTACACATTCCCGTCAGGATGTTTTTGATCCTCATTCAGTAAAAGCCGACCCGGCAACCACTTCGATGGTGGCAATGGCGTTACTTCGCTGTGGCAATACTCCCACGTCCGGAAAATATTCAACAAATCTTTCACTGGCTACAGAATATCTTTTAAAGCAGGTTGAGAATTCTCAGGACAATGTAACAAACATCACAGCGGAAACCGGAACCCAACCTCAGCGGAAACTCGGACAAAATATTGATGTGGTTATGACAACACAATACTTCACAAACCTGATGGATTACCTGAACAATAATCCTCAATTGAAAGGGCGTGTCAAAAAATCTCTCGATATATGTGTGGCGAAAATACAGGGGGCGCAAAATCAAAACGGCAGTATGAAAGGTGCCGGATGGGCTGGTGTTCTCCAATCTTCTTTCGCAGCCAATGCTCTTGAATCGGCAAAAGAACAAGGGATAAAGGTTGACGAAGAAAAATTAGATAAGGCGCGCGAATACCAGAAAAATAACTATGATGTTAAAAATAATACTTCAGCTACTGAAGATGCTGCTGGAGTAATGCTTTATTCTATTTCGGGAAGCGCACGTTCCAGTGCCAAAGAAGCGCGTGTGGCAAAAGATAAAATAACTAAAGCAAAACGCGAAGGAACGCTGGATTCAAAAGCAGATGTATCGATTGAAAATCTTAAGAAAGCCGGGTTAAGCGATGATGAGGCTATGCGCTATGGGGCTGCTTATGAAATAAACCAGGCTGCTAAAATACAGGCGCAGCGCAATGATGTGATGGATGGTTTTGGAAGCAATGGCGGAGAAGAATTTCTCAGTTACCTGCAAACTGGCGAAGGAATGATTATGAGCAAAGATCTTGAATGGAAAAAATGGTATGATAATATAACAGGCCGCCTTGTACGTATTCAAAATAATGATGGAAGCTGGAACGGGCACCATTGTATTACCAGTCCGGTTTTCTGCACAGCAACTTCTTTATTGATACTATCAGTGACCAATGATGTGGAACATCTGATGGCGCAGAACATAAAATAAATGTATTGAAAAAATAAAACGTGCCGTTATAATTCATAGCGGCACGTGTGTTATTCAGTACTTGCAGTTTGTTTCGTCTGGTGTGCTGTTTTGTGCGGCATATAATTCCTTTTTGCTACTTTTGATTGTTCAAATTAATTTAATCTAATGAAATTCTTAAATATTAAATCATTTCTTTTACTGGTGCTTTTCCTCTTGGTTATTTTAAAAATTAATCTCGCGCAAGATTCTACCTCTGCTCCGCAGCCCTATAAAACTGAAGATGAAAATAAAATTTCATTCGGACAGCGATTGGTTTTTGGCGGGGTAATTGGTTTGCAGTTTGGTGATCAGACCATAGTTGACATTGAGCCTGTAATCGGATATAAAATTACCCCACAACTTATTGGCGGAATTGGTGTGAAGTACATTTATTACAATACAAAATATTATTATTATTATAGCAATGGCGCCAGCCAGTTAGTAGAATATTCAACAAATATTTACGGAGGATCGGTATTCGGGCGTTACTATTTTATTGAAAATGTTTTTGGTCATGTTGAATATGAAATTCTGAATATGGAAGTACCCGATGATTTTAATTTTGGTGAGTATGTCAGAACAAATATTGCGAGTTTTTTAGTTGGTGGCGGATATAGCCAGTCATTGGGGGCAAATTCATCAATCGGAATTGCCGTTTTGTATAATTTGATTGAAGACAATTATTCGCCTTACGCCAACCCGATTATCCGTATTGGTTTTGGATTTGGATTTTGAAAAATTAATTATAAAACCGAATTTACTTTCTGCTGCCCCGCATCAATCATCAGCGATAAGCTGAATTTACTGGTTACATTTTCGCGGTTAATTCTTCCGGGTATCCAAAGCGGCATTGCCCGGATTATTCTGATAAGCTCCAAATCAATTGAAGAACTTATTCCCTTTTTAATTGTGATGTCCGAAAGCGTACCAGATTTATCAACTGTAAAAGTTATTATCAACTCGCCAGCTACATTCTTTTCCTTGTCTTCATCCGAAAAAATTATTTGTTGATTAATGTATTCAAGCAATTCGGCTGTTCCACCCTTGAACTGCGGCATTACATCGGGAACTGAGAAAGTAAAGCCAGAAGCCGGCTGTGCAAAGCCAGAAACGTTTAAAAAAATATAAAATATAAAAAGAATAGTTTTTTTCATGATTCGGAGTGCAAATATATACTTTGAACAGGATACGGTATTGGGAGAATTTTGCTGTGAAAAAATTCAAAAATCTTGCTTATTTAAATTGCCCGGCTTCAGTTTTCTTTGAGCAATCGGTAAATAGTTGATTTACCAATGTTCAGCTTTTGAGCCACTTTTAAGACATTATTATTGTATTTCTGCAAAAAATGAAAAATGATTTTGTTATTGTATTCTTCAAGCGAAAGTTCGGTGCTGAGTAATTCGGATAAAAGATTTTCTTCATCCAATAAAATTTCTTTTGCCGTTATTTCATTTCCGGTAGTCATGACGGAAGCAAGTTCAACCAGCGATTTTAATTCGCGAACGTTACCCGGAAAATGATACGCGAGAAGTCTTTGTTGTGCATCTGAAGACAATTTTTTCACCTCCATTTTATTGTCTTTGCAAAAACTTTCAATAAAGTGTTTTGAAAGTAAAAGAATATCATTTCCCCTTTCTCTCAGGGGAGGTAGTTTTATTTGTAAACCATACAAACGATAATAAAGATCTTCCCTGAAATTTCCCTTTTTTACTTCTTCGTGTAAATTTTTATTTGAAGCCACTATGAGCCTGCTGTTTATTTTGATTTGCTTATTGCTTCCTACCGGCACCACTTCTTTTTCCTGGAGCACCCTTAATAATTTTGCCTGCAATGAAATATTGAGATCGCCAATTTCATCAAGAAAAATAGTTCCGCTTTTTGATTCTTCAAATTTACCAATGCGATTTGCAACGGCACCGGTAAATGCGCCTTTTTCATGTCCGAATAATTCGCTCTCTGCAAGCTCTTTTGGTATAGCGGCTACATTTACGGCAACATAAGGATCTGAACTAAAAACCGAATTATAGTGAATAGCTTTTGCCACTTCTTCCTTCCCCGTCCCGGTTTCGCCCGATATCATCACATTAATATTTGTCTTGGTGGCTTTTTCAATCAATGAAAATACCGGCATGAATGCCTCACTGGTCCCGATCAGGCTTTTCTGAAAATCAAATTTCTTTTTCACCTCTTTCTCTAAATCACTGATGCGACTTTGCAATGCGTAATTTTTTTTAATATGCTGAACAGTATTAAGAAGCAGGTCGCGGATTTCTTTTGATTTAACAAGGTAATCGTACGCTCCTGATTTAAGCAATTCAACTGCGGTGGCAATTTTATCCTGCTCCGAAATAATGATTACTTCCGTTTCGGGACTGTATTCTTTTATTTTTTTCAACAGCGTGGCTCCATCGGAATCGGGAAGGCGAAAATCAAGTGTAATTACATCCGGTCTTTCTTTCATTGATAAAAGCAAATCTTTGCCGTTCGTAAACGTTTTTACCTCATGTTCGGGGATTAATGACAAAGTGTAGCTGATAAACTCACGATACCAGTCATCATCTTCCACAACAAAAATCTTAAAAGAATCTTTCACAGAATGGTTTTATATCGTGTTTGTTTTTTGTAAAGCATTTAATTTTTTTATTTCCATTTTTATGCCCTTCCGTATGACCTCAAATTCCTCAAAAATTTCATTTATTAATTGCTTTATTTTTATTTCTTCTGGTTGTGAGTTACATATATCTTCAATTACTTTTAATTTTTGCGCAATTAAATCAATAGAAAGCTGTCTGCAGGAAGGAATCAGCCGGTGAACATTGGCTGATAGCGTTTCCCAGTTTTTTTCCGCAGCATTCAATTGCGCTTTTTTCATAATGCTTTCAAAGCTCAATAAAAATATTTTTAACATCCGGATTACAAATTCATTATTTCCGCCCGAAGCTTTAACCAGTTCATCAATGTCGTATTGCTTTTCGCGGGTTTTGTGAATTTCAATAAGCGATTCCGGCAAAAATGAGAAAGAATTTCCTTTTAAAGCATTATGAATTTTTTCAGCCAGTTCATTTCCTTTAAATGGTTTTGTAATATAGTCCGTAAATCCCACTGAAATGTACTGTGCCAAATCATGCTGCATCACGTTGGCTGTCATTGCAAGTACCGGGAGGGAATTTGATTTTAATTTATTTCTGATTTCCTTAACGGCATCTATACCATTCATAACCGGCATCTGTATGTCAAGTAATATTACATCAAACTCATGAGACATAAGTTCGGCAATAGCTTTTTCGCCATTATCAACGGCAACCACACTCGCACCAAGTTCATTCAAAATTTCAATTTGTAAAATCCGGTTTGCGGCTGTATCCTCAGCGAGCAAAATTTTAATGCCTGAAAGGCTCTTCCCTTCATGGGTACCTACAAGCTTTTTTCTTTCAACTCCCTCAATCCGGCTAATCTGGTATGGAATTACAAATATAAATTCTGATCCTTTTAAAAGTGTGCTTTTTACATAGATGGAGCCGCCCTGCTGTTCTATAATTTTTTTGCTGATGCTTAGCCCCAATCCGCTGCCACCATATTGACGGCTGGTGCCTGGATCAACTTGTTCAAACTGATTAAAAATTGTTTTTATTTTTTCTTCGGGAATCCCGATGCCCGTATCTAAAATTCTAAATTCGAAGTTTGAACCCGGAAGGGTATTGAGGGACGAGTTAATTTGCGGCTTTGAATTATTCACCTCTACATTTATTCCTCCTTTATCTGTAAACTTAATTGCATTTCCTATCAAATTAAATAACACTTGTTTTAATCTCAACGGGTCGCCTTTTACGATTAACCCATCCACTTTTGAAGGGTCAAAAATTAGCTTTAATGATTTTTCATCGGCTTTCAACTTCAATGCTCCGCAGACTTCTTTTATAATTTCTGAAGGCGAAAAATCTATTTTTTCAAACTGCAGGTTTCCGGTTTCAATTTTAGTCAGGTCGAGAATATCGTTTATAATAGAAAGTAAATGCTCGGACGAAGCCGTAATTGCATTCACATAGCTTTGCTGCCGTTCATTGAGTTTGGTTTTTTGTAACTGTTCGGCATATCCGAAAACGGAACTCAGTGGCGTGCGGATTTCATGGCTCATGGTTGCCAGAAATTCTTCTTTGATTTTTGCCAGCTTTTCTGCATGTGATTTTGCCCCGGCTAATTGTTTGCTTAATAAATTGTTTTTAGTAATGTCATACAGAATTAAAATAATAAGCAGTAAAAGCAATCCGGTACCTCCTGTAATAAAAAGCCTGATGAAACTTACCGACTCTTCCGCTGATGCATTTGCCTTATTGGCTTCCGCTTTTGCATGATACGATTCGATGAATTCAATTTTGAGAATAAGGTTTTCCAATTCAAATTTTATCCTCTTGTCTTTTTGCAACAAGGCAAGTTCTTTTTTTGTTTGTTCAAGTAATTGCTGCGATTCTATTTGTTTGATTCCGGCAATTGTCTTTTGAACATTTGAAATTTGTTCTTTTGTTTTCTTGCTTTCTTCTAGTGCCGAATCGGCCATTTCTTTTAAAACAGTCCGCGAGGGAGAGCTGAAAATTCTCTTCAGAAAACTTTTTTTCTCCTCAGGAATTTCAAGCTTATCAATAAATATTGAGTCTTCATTTGGAATTTGATCGGTTATTTTTCCAAGCGCTGATTGCAAAACCTTGTTGTAGCTTATTCCCAGCAGTTGATCATACACCTTAAATTTTTGCCTTATTAAAGAAGCCAGCGAATCAACGACAGGCCTTAAATAAGGTTTCCCGGAAGCAAGTGTCTTAAGGGAATCAGATTGTTTGTTTATGTTGGTTATGATTTGCTGATAGGTATCAATATATTTTTCATCCTGCGTAAGCATAAAAGAACGCACATCACTTTCGGCAGCCGAAATCGAAGTGTTTATTTCTTTTACTTTAATTAACACCATGTCGGGATTTGCGGAATCGCGGACAACAGCTACCAATTCTTTCAGGCTTTTTGAAGTCATAAGGTATGCTGAAATCACAATAGCTGCCGCAAGGATAAAAGCTGCAATGACCTTAATAGTGGTATATCGCCTCATTTGTATTTCCTGTATTTTAATCAGGTACGAATTTACGAATCTAAAAGTAAAACTCCTGTTATGGCATCAATAACATCAAATTATCTGAATTGATCAAAAATATTTTCATTAAAGGAAATAATTTCCCAAAATGGAAAAATTCATGCACGTTTGTATTTTTTAATTCTTAACGGAAAAAAATAATCAGTTATTATCAGAAAAGCTTTTATATCAAGCCCTTTGAACGGGATTTGGTGGCAAATATTTTTCTTAAAAACAATTTCAAAACCCAATGGCACGATGTTGACGGTAGTGTTGGTCAAATCAAATATAAAAAACTCAAATTATGAAAAAGAAACTCATTGTCATCGCAGCTGTAGTTGGATTTATCTTCACTGCCTGCAACACGCACGAAAAAGAATTAGCGCTGGCTACTCAGCAAAAAGATTCGCTGGCTGCCGTTGCGTTCGAAAAAGACCAAACTATTAATGATTTCCTAGGCTCGTTTTCCGAAATCCAGGATAATCTTGGTGCAATTACACAAAAAGAAAATGCAATTGCAATAAATGCATCAGGCAATCCTGAGGCAATTAAAACTTCAAAAGAAGTTATCAAATCACAGATTAATGATATTAAGCTGATGATGGACGAAAGCAAAAAGCAATTAAGTGAATTAAGCGCCAAGTTGAAAAAATCGAATATTAAGCTTGGAAAATTTGAAAAAATGATTGCCTCGCTTAACGAGCAGATTGCTCAGAAAGATAAGGACATTACGGCTTTGAATGACCAAATTACTGCACTGAACACTTCGGTTACAACTTTGAAAACTTCAGTTGACGACCTCACTATTCAGAATGAAACCAAAACCAGTATCATAAGCGACCAAACCACAAGGCTTAATACCGCTTATGTTGCTGTAGGTTCTTCTAAGGAATTAAACACCAAAAAAGTAACGGTAAAATCAGGCGGATTGCTTGGAATAGGTAAAACCGA
>JBIOHJ010000008.1:0-43237 GCA_044448905.1 Bacteroidia bacterium
GCTGTTAAAGATGCAGGTCCGATTACACTAGTCCATGCAAATGTGAACGGAGTAGGAGGGGTAATGTCTGAACCAACATAAACTGCGTTAACAAAGAATTGAACTGAATCAACTGTACCATTAGGGTCCGAAGCATTAGCAGAAATGTTAACTACTGCAGGCGCGGTGAATAAAGCGCCATTTGAAGGCGATGTAATGGCAACTACAGGCGGAGGATTATTCCCCACATTGATAGTTATTACAGCCGAAGTGGTAGACGCACCGTTATTATCCCATGCTTTCGCAGTCAAATTGTGCGTTCCTACAGTAGCAATCCAATTGATAGTATAAGGATTCGGGCCGGCAAGATCGGAACCGATATATAGAGCACCCACAAAGAACTGAACAGAATCAATTGATCCGTCAGAATCATTTGCATTTGCATCTATGGTTACCGTTGCACCGGTAAGAAAGTTTGCACCGTTAGTTGGATTAATTATACTGACTGTGGGAGGCACATTGGGAACAGGAGGAGCAATGGTTCCCATCAGGCTTGGATGGGTCAGTTCCGCGCCTACGGGATTTTCAGCAACCCAATTTATAGTACCACCGCCAGCTGCTAAACCAAGCTGGAGATTCAGTTTATAAGAGAATATTCCATCCGTAGTAATCTGGGCAATTAACACACGGTTTGAGGCAAGCGGTCCGCTTGAACCATTAAGCGAAGCCCACGATCCGTTAGATGTGGAAAACAAGTTGCCTGCCTGGCTGGTACAATCAAAAACTGAAAGATCAGATGTAATACCAACAGGATTAACAGGTTCAGGAGCAAAAACTCCGGAATAGAAGCCGTCCTGGACTGTTAAAGGAATACCGGCAAGAGGATCGTTGTTCTGGAGAATACCGTTGCTGTTTACAACCGTTGCAATTCCATCGTCTTCTGATTTAAGAACGCCCATTTTAGTTGTAGATGCAGCGCCAACAGAGACCCATGAATCAAGCATTACTGTGTTATCATCCATAAAGCCCTGGCCAATACTATTAGCTGTTGTTCCGCACCTGTCTTCATTATTAAAGAAGGAAGTGGAAGTTTGCAAACGGAGCTCGTGGTCACCAACGCTGAGTCCAATGGGGAGCACGTCCACACCGTAAGCAGCCTGGAATTCATACCCGGGAGCTAAGTCAACATAAATTCTGTACGTCCACGAACCTGCAGGCAATACTCCCACACTTCCGGCTGCATCCGCGGCATTTGATTTGTAAAATCTTTCTACGATTACACTGTCGAGGCCTTGAGCGAAGCCGGCAGCCACAGAAAAGAGAAGGCATAAGCCTATTATAAATATCTTAGATATTGTTTTCATATTTTTTTATTATTTAAAGAGTTAGTGACTTTGCGATTAATTGCACGATGCATTGAAATTAGCAAGCAGCAACAGGAAGTCAGCGTTGTTGGTAACACCGTCAGCGTTAATGTCTGTCGGGCAAGGCTGGAGTCCTGCTGTAACACCTAACACGGTTGCGTACGCCCAGGGTGAAAGCCAGCTTTGACCTGAAGTATTAAACGCACCTCTGTAAGGAGCCGACTGGAAGAAACCATCAGACGGAGGAGTGCAGGTAGTGGATAAAGCCGGGTTAGGAATTGCATCGAATTTATCACCGCCAATAATTGCGTTGGTAGAGGTATTCATTGACAAAGTGTGGTCAAAACCGCTGATAGGTGCAGCGCCTGCCGGGTGGAGGTTATTGTCGCCATCAAATTTTGTAATATCACCTGCAAGAACTCCTCCTACTGCATTATCTATAACCAGGTATTGTGCATTTGTTGCATCATTCATCATGTAGAATGTATTGCATTCAACGCGTAAAGTGCCGGCAATCCAATTGGCATAAGCATTACTGGTATATGTACCGCAAGTGCCTGCACTCCCATTTGCTTTAGCTAAATTAAGACCATGATTAAAATTTCCGAATACGGAATTGTATATTTCACCCTCTGTAAGTTCTTTTGCATTAATTGCATTATGCCCGCTGTTATCACCAACATTCAGTCGTTTGCCCGAACCTATCATGGTAGCATTGTAAATTACAGGGTGCGAACGGGGCAACGCCATTGATTTATTGTCATCAGCATCAGCTTCGAAACCGTTATCACCTGTAGGCGAGGTAATACTGTCTGTTTGAAAATTGAAAGCGAACTGCACTTTTCCTGTCCAACCCAAATCCCAGTCTATACCATCGTCAGCTCCGAACATGGTAGTAACATATTTCATATTTACGGTGCCTCCGAAAACTTCAATGCCGTCATCATCACTTGAAATAATTTCAATGTGGTCAATAGTAGTACCCCTCCCTACAGAACCCAGCGAAAGACCGTTAAGCTCATTTGCAGTTGCAATTATGGCTCCGGAATGGCGGATGGATACATATCTGAAAATTCCTGAATTATCATCAGCATCTGTTCCGCCATAAATATCTCTTGCATTTGCCGCACTGAAACCTTCAATAAATGCAGTACCGGCACTGCCTCCATAAAAAGCATTACAGGGAAGAATGTTGTTGATAGATTTTCCTAAAATACATACTCCTCCCCATTTTCCCCTGTTAGCTACGCCATAGCCACCGGCTAAATTGTCTGATTGTGCTGTAAATACAATCTGGCATGTAGGCGTACCGTTAGCAAAAATTTTACCACCTCTCGTTACAATAAGGGCTGCTGCATTGGCAGGAATGGTTATGGTATCGTTTCCTTTAATAACAGTACCGGGTTGAATGGTGAGCGATTTACCATCGGGTACATAAATCTTTTTGTCAAGAATCCACATCTTGTCGCATGTAAGAATGGTATTGGCAGCAATTAAATCACCATCGGTAGCGCCACCTGAAAGTGCTAACGATGACATTAATACTACTGTTGTTCTGGATGCGACAGGAGGACATCCGCAATCAGCGCCAAGGTTTGACTGTGCAAATCCTGAACTAATAAACGCGACAGTAATGGCTGCAGCGGCAATCAATTTCGAAATTGTTTTTTTGTTTTTCATTTTGTTTTGATTTTTGGGTTATGCGCACCACTATTGGTGAACGGTGCAAACGTAAAAGGGTAAGGTTTCTTAAAGAGTAAATTAAGCTTATCAAATCTTTAAGCTTATATGTACTTTGAATTATTAAAATGTTAATGAGAGATTAAGTGTAACCCTTGTTCATCACGGGTTATGGCATATCATCCCTTCAGAAGGAATGCTGTTTTTAAAAAAAATTCCTTCCGGGAATCTGAACTAAACAAATCAGAAAATTAAAAAGCGAACTGTAATTTCTACTGCAAAAATTTAATCCTTAACGCACCTCAGACTAAAGCCATAAGCTTTCAGCGTATGAGACCGGAATACATCCGAATTTTTATAGTCCAGATACCGGTACCATGCATCATCACCATTATATTCAGACTTTGACCACCAAAAACCGGTTTGAAACAAACCGGGTTGACCGGGAGTTCCGTTGAAAAGACGGCAACTGCCTGCAAGAGCAGTAAAGCCGCTTTCATTAGTGCCCCATATATTTTCAAACCTTGTCCAGCCTTCGGGCGCCTGTATTTTTAATTTATCACCTTCATTAGTTCCCCTCCAGGCAAGTCCGTCAGCTTCCGTTTGGCTCATGCCAAGGTGTTTTTCAAGCGTTTTCCACTCTTCATCGGTTGGAATGTGCCATCCGGTAGGAGCAATTTCTCTTGAATCATTCACGGCATACCAATTATAAAGTAATCCGGGCGCAGTGGAATTATTATCATAACGACAATAAGCATCCGAAGCGTTTTTCCAGGCAGTATCTTCTTTCGCTAAGGGAATGGGATTCCCGTTACGGTATGTTTTTACCTCGAGGTTCTCAGCCATCCACCACTGTTCCCCGATTTTAACTATGGTATAAACATTACCATCAATATCTGTTATCGAATCGGTTTCTAGTTTCGGAACAGGAGTTTCCTCCTCATCTTCACATCCGTAAAATACAGATAAAGACAATGCCGATAAAATAAGAGAACAGAAAAACAGTTGCGCTTTTAGTTTCACGTCAGTATTTATTAATAATTAATTTTTCAGAAATATTTTGCTGTAAGAAGCATCGTTGACAAACAAACGCACCAGGTACAATCCTGTACGAAGCCCTGCGGTATTAATATTCTCGCTGAATATTTCCGAAACCATACCTGCATTTTTTTCGATAACAACCTGCCCGTACGAATTATATACTGAATATTTTGCCTCCCCTTGTTCAACACCCGTAAATTGCAGAGTCAGTTGATCTTTGACCGGATTAGGAAAAAGCATTAAACGCGTATTGTTTAAAGAGGGACAAACAACTGCAATATCACGGTCACCGCATGAGCCCGGGTAGCAACATAAAGAAGGTATGTTGAAATTAACACTCGGATCATAATTACAGGCTAACGGATCGGTACACCCGAAAACGATACGTGTAATGCAGGCAGCGGGATCAGGACATGCATATTCGTTACTGTATTCGAGATAATCAGCATCTGTGCAACCACATACAGGCGGATATTTAAGGTATGGGCTTAATTGTTCAATGTGAATTGGAAAAGTAGTATTGACAAGAATTGAATCATCGGCAACGTAGTGAACTATTGTGCCATCTGCTTTTTCTATTGCTACATTTAGTTCAAACATTAGTTCACCCAGGGTAGTCAGTTGGGCTACCAATACGATATTTTCAGGGGTAGGACCCGCTACTCCTGTATTTTGTAGTAAGTAAGTATCATCGCTGATAAATACCGAACCTGCATTGGTACTGCCAAAAACAGTTGTATCGTAATTGCCATTTCTAAAACCATAGTCCGACCACATCCACGAATTGGTATCGTTATAAAGAACATATCCATCGGCAGAGGTTAACGGAATTCCGGCAAGCGGATCATTATTTTTCAATATTCCACCTGGGATTCCGGCAGTACCGCCATCATTACTTACTATCTCAGTAAAAGAACTGTCAGGGTCAGCAGATTTTAGAATTCCGGAATAGTTGTTTATTGTTGAATATTTAGCCGCTAATCCCAGTGTCAGCCAACTATCGAGCGCCAGCGTTGGATATGAATCAAACTTATCTTTTTGAATCTTGTAACCAAAATAGTCATTAGGATACCGGATGTTATTAAAGAAATCAGCAGTGCTTGCAATTTTTAACAGGTGATTTGTATCCCCATAAATTTCCAGTAGCCTCGATCCTTCTTTTAGATCCAGGTAAACCCTGTACGTTTTTGAACCTGTTGGCAAGAAAGGTATTGAGTAAGAAGGGTCCTCAAAATAATTAGTGCTGTCAGTGGCATCGAGGCTGTCAGAAATATAATAGGTTTCTACAATTAAATTTTCAATCTGGGCATTGCAAACAATAATGCTGCCCATGAACAAAAAGAGACAGGTAACAATCAGTTTTTTCATTTGCAAGGTTTTTTAAATTAATTCTCTATGACAATAATTTCTTAAAATGCAGTAGTTCCTTCCTTACAGTTTATATCCAATTTCAAGAACGTAATTTGTTCCCCAGGTATATCTTTCATAATCTTTTGTCCAGCCATTGGCAGACCATCGTACAGGAGAATTCAGGATGTCGCGAACTTTAAAGCCTGCACTAAAATGCTTGCCGAGTTTTTTTGAAATTTTTATATCCAGTATGTCACGTTTTAATTCGAAAATATCCGGAGGTGTAGCATCTAGAGTCTCTGATCCGCCAATTACCAGTCTTTTTCCCTGCACATTGTAACTGAGCGCAATTGATAATCCGATGCTGTCGGCATTATAGGCAAGAATTGCATTTATTATATAAGGCGCTTGCCCGTACATGGTACGCGTTAATGTATCAATCGGAACAAAAGTCTTAAGTCCGTTTCCATCAACAACAACACTCTTTCGAACAACCTCTGATTCAGAATTAACCAATGTTACATTACCCCTCAATTCAAAATTAAAGGGCAATACTTTTTTACCTTCAATCTCAATACCTGCTACATGCGATTTATCCACATTGACCCAGGTAAATCCCAGGTTATATTCAACCAGTTCAATATGGTTTTTTAATGTTTTATAAAATAAGCTTAATGATATATTATCTCCCGATTTGAAATAAGATTCTACCCTCGCATCATAATTATTAATCCGGACCATTTTCAATTCGGAATTACCAAAAACATCTTTTTTCTTTTCATTATCATAAGTTACAGCTTCTGATAATTCGCGTATGCTGGGACGTGCAACCGTCTGACTGAAATTTAGCCTCAGATTTACGGGAGCTGTTTCATCGTTTTTCAACTTGTAAATAAGATTGGCGCTTGGCAGGTAGCTTGTCTCATTCAGGGTACCGGGATTTACTATGAAATCATCAGAAGGGTAGAACCTGCGTTCGTCATCTACTTTATAACCCAGCGAATCATAAAGGAATGCATCGGTATAAACGTCTGCCTTCTCTACTCTTAATCCTCCGGAAAATCGTATTAACGAAGTAATTGAAAAATCAGTCATCGCAAATACTGATTTAACAGATGACGAACCGATGACATGGTTTGACGGACTTCCTGTTTCGGAATAATAATAATCTATCGTTTCTTCGGGAACTCCATTAAAAACGAAGGTTGAAAAACCAAAATTTTCCAGGTTGAAGAATTGGTCAAAATCATCATTTGACAGGGCAGTATTTGCATACGGACCAAAACGTAGTTCGTAATCATATTGCTGGTTTTCCCTGTCATTTTTAAGGTATCCGCCACCGAATTTTATTTTTCGTGGTAACCCGGGTTCCGATTTAATGGGTAATTCAAAAGCAATTCTTGAATCAAAAAAATCATCTGTCAAATACCTGAAATACCTGTGAATACCCCCCCCGATATTTCCTCCTATCTGGTAGGAACTGTCAATTCTGTCCATGAGATAAGATAGTCTTTTAAAATCCGGGGCATCGCTTTTACCTTTAGTATAAGAAGCGTTTAACTCCATCTTCAGTTTCGGTCCCGGAATGTAATGTTCTGACTTGAACTGATAGACCAATTGCCTTCGCTCTTCATAGAACTGGCTTTTTGTTTGGAGTAATTGTTCTCCATCAGAATAATCTTCACTGGTATTTCGAACATCGTTTACACCAGTAAAATTGGGCATAAATAATAAGCCGATGCTATTATTTGGATTTAACTTATATGACAGATTTGCCAGAGCACTCCATCCATTGACTTCCTTGCTCACTTCTTGCTGAGCGGATTCTGGTTTGTTAACTTTTTTTCCTTCCACTATGGTGCCCCTGTTATATGAAGATTCCGGATCATACAGCATAATACTGCCGTATCGATAACCGAAGAGAAATCCAAGCTGTTTCCCGAAAAGTTTTGTCTGGTTGCCAATACTTAAACTCTGGGTGTAACCCAGCGGAGCTTTTCTCAGAGTAGTATTCCAGTTATTAGGAAGTTGTTGTGCGGCCTTTACCGCGTCCCCATTCATATTATGAAAAGAAGTATTTCTATAACCCCCGTTCATATATAAGCTTTCCGCTTCGGCAATTGCTGCCTCGTCATTAAATAAAGCTTTCGGCAAAAGACCCAATTGCACCAGCCCTAATTTGAAATAAGTATAATTCCAGGGAGTGCTTTGAGTAATGCCCATTGAATTAAAATAATCTCTTAAATTCTGGTTATACGCAAAAAATTCCTGGTATCTTGAAGGGCTTATTATTACCTGCTTAAACTGTTCGTGATCATAGTCTCTAAATCCATTATCAAATCCCAGCCAGTCGGTAGAACTGCGCTGTGATGAAAGTACATTTTTAAACGTTGTTTGTTCATTGTATCCGATACTTGCATCTACGCTGATAGATAATTCTTCAGGATAATCTTTTGTTTCAACCGAAAGATAGGCACCAGCCCAATCACCTGGTAAATCCGGGCTTGCAGTTTTAGTAACAATTACATTATCAACGAGGGATGTAGGAAACAAATCAAGCTTAAAATTATTGGTAAAAGGGTCCAGGGTGGGAATCTTAAATCCATTGACGGAAGTCTTTACGTAACGGTCGCCAATGCCGCGAACAGTAATAATTCCATTGCTGGTAGAAATACCCGGTATGCGGGCAACCGCTGCCACTACATTGGCATCGCCTGTTTTTTTCATCACTTCGGCCGAAATATAGTCGAGCGTCAAAGAAGAATTTTTCTTAAGCTGTTCAGTATAGTATTCTCTTGCTCTTGATACTTTGCCGGTAATTTCCACTGCTGAAATTTCCTGTGATGAAGTAGATAAAACAAAATTTAAGATAACAATTTCACTATTTCTAAGATGCACGGTTTTTTTTGCGGTTTCAAATCCTAAATAAGAAACAACCAATATCTGTTCAGTTGAATCGGATATTTTCAGTGTATAGTTGCCATCAAAGTCTGTGATGGTTCCGGTAGAATGAATAGTACTTAGCACTACCGGAGCGCCTATTACAGATTCACCGTTCTTATCGGTTACTTTGCCTCTGACAGTTCCCTGCCCGTAAACAATAGAAAAAGTTATTAAGCCGAAAACTGCTGAAAGAATTAATTTTTTCATCCGGTACTGATAAAAAAATAAGTCGGTTTCTGAAAGGTGGCTGGTAAGTAATTACTCTTTGATTATTTTCCTAATCGAAGATGTACCGCCTGAAAATAATTCTACAATATAAACACCTTTTGTGTATGAAGACATATCTACATACTCCAAATATTTTTCTGAGATGGTTCCGAGCTTCTTCTGAAAAATCACCTTTCCTTCTGCATTATATATCACGTAATTCGCAGTAAATGTTTTACTGGGTATTATTTCAAGAGTAAATACATCTATTAAAGGATTTGGAAATACGTTAAACGATGAAACAGAAGCGTTCAAATTCTCTATTCCAACTGTACTGCACCAACTGAGATCCGAACGTAAAATTTCGTTACCCACAGGATTTTGTGCAACATAATTTTCAACTCCGCCTGCAGGTGTTCCAATTTGAAGATTCAATTCAAAGCACAATTCACCGTTAGTTGTTATCTGAGCAATCAGGATTTTGTTGTCAATTGTGTCTGGACCATAAGTACCGCCAAGACACGCTAACGAGCCGTTGTCAGTGTAGAATAAAGTATCAGTAGTAGTCAGGTTATCAAAAACTAAAATTTCATTTGTAATTCCAACAAGGGTGACTTGCGGAGCAGCAGCAGTGGCATCAAAAAAACCATCCTGTGTAGTTAAAGGAATTCCTGCCCAGGAATCGGTATTTATCAAAAGACCATCATTGTTAACTACAGTATTAACTCCATTATCATTACTTTTCATAATACCCATTTTAGTGGAACTGGCAGCTCCCACCGAAAGCCATGAATCAAGCATTACGGTATTATCATCCATAAAATTATGATTAATAGCATTGGGAGTTGTGGCGCCCCTGTCCTCATTATTAAAAAACGTAGTGGTAGTTGATATAAAAAACTCGTGAACAGGGCTGTTAATCCCATAGGCAGCCTGGAATTTATAGCCCGGAAGCAAATCCACATAGATTCTATAAGTTTTCGAGCCTACAGGCAGAGTACCGGGGACGGATGATACAGCGTCATTGCCGATGGAATCATTAACATCAGAAACATAATAATTTTCTACAACGATTGCTTCTAAACCGTTTTGAGCCTGGAGTTTAAAAGCTAAAAAAACAAGAAATAAAATAAATATTTTTTTTTTCATAAGGGTTAATTATTTAAGGATTAAAATTTTCAGGAATAAAAAAAACAACAGATAAAAGTTTTATTTTACAATGCTTCAAAACTATAAATGAGAAATTATTTTTTGAAAAAGTTATTGTTATCATTGTCTTAACTTAATGTTAAGTCTGAATATGATTTAAGGTGTTGTATCCAACAACAGAATAAATAATTTGTTTAAGAGAATAATGTTCTGAATTTTTAGAGATTCATTTTGCCTTGCGCGAAGAGTACGTAAGACTGGCAAGCTGAATCTCATTACCCACAGGGTTCCTGGCAACATAATTTTCCGCGCCACCAGTGGGTTTACCAATTTGAATATTTAATTCAAATGAAAAATCACCATCAGTAGTAATCTGGGCAATCAACACTTTATTTTTTTCATCAGGACCAACTGAACCTCCAATTGATGCCCATGACCCATTGTTTGTGAAAAATTCCTGCTCCTTCGTCTTGAAATTTTGATTGCCAAATAAAGCAAGCAAGTTGCTATCAATACCATAGAAAGTGACTGCTAATTGTGGAGAGGCTTCCAGAAGCCCATCTCTTTTACTTAAAGGCAAATCGGCATTTGCGTCCTTATTTTGCAGAAGACCGTCTTCATTAACAATCGTTTTTAAATCATTATCTTCTTCTTTGGAGATGCCAAAATTCCCTGCAGAAGCGGCAGCCACCGATAACCACGAATCGAGCATAACAGTATTATATTTCAGGGCGTTCTTATTAATGTCATTTGCTACACTTGCTCCATAACTTTCATTATTAAAGAATGTTGTAGTTGTCGCAAAGCGAAGGTCATGACCCGGTACACCATATGCTGCCTGAAATCTATAAGCCGGCAACATGTCAGCATAAATTCTGTAAGTCACGGAACCTTTAGGAAGATAACCTCCACTGGTTGCGGATGCATCATGTGCATCCGAGATGTAGTATTTTTCAACAATAATATTTTCTAACCCGTTTTGAGCATTTGCAAAAGTGTTGAAAAAGATAAGGGATAAACCCAACATAATATTTTTCATAATAATCAGCTTAATTTAATTTGATTAGCTCTAATTCTTTTTTTTAGTGAGGGATGCAAAAAAGGCAGATAAGCATTAAATTAAAAATAAATTTATATTAAGATGTAGTTAACTTTTTAGAATAACGCTGTTCTGAAATCATGTTTAATGTCCTTCTTTTCTTAATTTATTGTTTTAATAAGCCGATTCCGATGAGAGGTTTTTTTCGCTTCTTAACATTAATTTAATATTGACTTAATAAGCGGGTAACCTTTTCATAATCTATTTGCATCGAAAAATTAACAGTATGTTTAACTCTAACCACTCAATTTGTATGATCAGGATGAAAAAAAATTTAGCTCTTATTATGATGTTAATAGTAACATCAGCAACTTTGTTAAAAGCTCAGGAAGCCGGACCGGATACTTTGGTAAGCACCGTGGCAAGAATCGCATCCGACCTTGATGTTCTGAAAAGAATTAAGATAACGGGTTATTTGCAGGCGCAGTTCCAGTGGTGCGACTCTGCCGGACAGGCATCATTTGCCGGTGGTAACTTTGCTTCGGGAGTGGACAAACGGTTTATGTTAAGACGGGCTCGCGTCAAAATCCAGTACGATACTCCTTTAAATGAAAAGGGATGGAGCACTTCTCAATATGTTTTTCAGATTGATGTCACCGAAAAAGGACTGACTATAAAAGATATGTACGCAAAATTCACCGACCCATGGAGTGGATGGTTTTCAGTCACAGCAGGTATGCAAAATCGACCCTTTGGCTATGAAATTGGTTATTCGTCAGGTCTTCGCGAATCACCGGAACGCGGCAGGCTGTCGCAAACCATTTTTCCTAACGAAAGAGATTTGGGCGCCATGATTTCAATACAGGGACCCAAAACTTCAAGGTGGAACTGGATAAAGCTCGATGGAGGAATGTTTAACGGAACAGGCGGACCCAGTGCCGGGGCAAACACCAGCGATTTTGATAAATACAAAGACTTTATCGGTCATGTTGCAATAACCCGTACCGCAGCACAAGAACGAGTAAAATGGGGAATTGGCGGATCATACTATGACGGAGGATATGTTTCGGACACTGCTTATGTTTATACACCGGGCCAGGTAAACGATTCCACCTTTGGATTTGTTAAGAGTGAAGATAAGAATAAAAAAGGGACTTTGGAAAAAAGAATTCACACCGGTGGCGATGCGCAGGTAAGCATTGAATGGTTCCCCGGAATTACTACACTAAGAGGCGAATACATACAAGGTGACCAGGCAGGCACATCAAAAACAACAGCCACCCCCATAACAATGCCTGTAGCCGCAGATGGTATTTACCGGAGAAAATTCAACGGGGCTTACTTTTACTTTATTCAAAATATTCTCACAACGCCCTTTCAGGCAGTTGTTAAATATGACTGGTACGATCCCAATACAGATGTTGAAGGAGACCAGATTGGAAAAACAAGCAGCAATACAAATGCAACGGATATAAAATATACCACGCTTGGAGTGGGGCTTATTTATCACTGGGATGCCAATCTTAAATTAGTCCTCTATTATGATATGGTGGAGAATGAAACAAGTAAAAACCTTACCGGTTATAATAAAGATTTAAAAGACAATGTCCTTACGCTCCGCGCGCAAATGAGATTTTAATCAACAGAAAAACAAAAAAATGAAAATAAAAATGAAAACAAAATCAATCAGCCTGGTTGTTGCTTTGTGTTTATCAATGGCAGCATCCGCACAAAAAATTACAATCAAAGGAAGTGATACGGTTCTTCCGCTTTCACAAAAAGAAGCCGAAGATTACATGAAAGCTAATGCCGGAAAGTCTATAACCGTTATTGGTGGCGGCAGCGGTGTGGGAATTGCTGCTTTGATGGACGGCACTACCGACATTGGCATGTCTTCGCGCAAATTAAAAATGGATGAGAAATTAAAAATGCAGGAAGCCGGAAAAGCGTATAAAGAAGTTATTGTTGCTTATGATGCCTTATCAGTTATTGTAAACCCGGCAAACAAGATTTCACAATTAACACGTGAACAGATTGAAGGAATCTTTACCGGGAAAATTAAAAACTGGAAAGAGGTTGGGGGTGATGACATGCAGATTATAGTTTATTCACGCGAAACCAGTTCAGGCACGTATGAATTTTTTAAAGAAAGAGTTTTGAATAATAAGAACTATGCTTCATCGGCATTGATGATGCCTGCAACAGGAGCCATTGTTCAATCGGTTTCTCAAACCAAAGGCGCTATCGGGTACATTGGATTAGCCTATATGGAAAACTCAGTTAAGGACTTAAAAGTTTCGTATGATAAAGGAAAAACGTATGTGCTTGCAAGTTATGATAATGCAAAAAATAAAACGTATCCTATCGTCAGGCCTTTGTTTTATTACTACACTACGAAAGTGGAATCCATAGTAAAGCCGTTTATTGATTTTGTACTTTCATCAACCGGGCAAAAAATAGTTAAAGAAGTAGGATACATTGATATATTAAAATAAAAATTTAGGTTTAAGTTTGCCTTTTCAAAAGATGCCACGGCTATCCAGGTCGTGGCATTGCGTTATAATTAATGGTACAGGATTGTGATAATTTCAATCAAAAAAATACTTGAGCGCATCATCCAGGGACTGCTCATGGCAAGCAGCTTAACCACCACGATAACGGTGCTGCTCATTATTGTTTATTTGTTCAGGGAAGCCAGCGGAATTTTTACCATGTCGCCAATCGAAAATGGTTTTTCATTACTGGTAAATAAAAATAATCCTGTAAAAAAACTACAGTCTGAACAAATAAAAAATATTTTTGACCAGAACATTACCAGCTGGAAAGAAGTCGGAGGGGAAGATGCAGAAATTGAATTATTCAGGACAGATGACATTGGAAATTATTATTCCGATGAAGAGCTGGGAGAAAACTTTGAATACCTGCCCGGAAAGATTGATGAATATATTTCGCAGCATCCCGGTGTGATTGCCTTTATTGCCGATAAATATATTTTACCGCAATCACAGGCAAAAAAAATAAGTGTTGATATCATCACATTAAAAAAGCTCTTTTCAACCAAAGAATGGTTTCCCACTGCACAACCTGCCGCACAGCTTGGAATTCTTCCGCTTATACTCGGGACATTCTGGGTAAGCTTTGGCGCAATTGCACTGGCATTACCGTTCGGGTTAGCTGCTGCAATCTATATGGCAGAAATTGCGAGCAGCCGTGTCCGCAATATTTTAAAACCGCTCATTGAGCTTCTTGCGGGTATTCCATCAGTTGTTTACGGCTTTTTCGGATTAGTGGTAATTGTTCCATTCATTCAAAAAACATTTAACCTTCCTGTAGGTGAATCAGCATTTGCAGGAAGCATTCTGCTTGGAATTATGGCGTTGCCCACCATTATTACCATTTCAGAAGATGCCATCAGAAACACACCGCGCTCAATGAAAGAAGCCAGCCTTGCCCTGGGAGCGAATCACTGGCAAACTATATTAAGAGTAATAATTCCTTATTCCATTTCGGGGATAACAGCAGCCGTTATACTTGGCATCGGGAGAGCCATTGGCGAAACAATGGCTGTGCTGATGGTTACGGGAAATGCAGCTGTTATTCCTCATTCGCTTCTCGAACCGGTCAGAACCATTCCGGCTACCATAGCTGCCGAATTAGGCGAAGCGCCATTCGGTGGATTGCATTTTAAAATGTTATTCTTCCTCGGTTGTATTTTATTCTTCATCACTCTCATAATAAATTTCAGCGTGGAACTCATTGCTCCTAAAAGAAGAATTGAACAATAACAATTAATAAAGTGAAGTACGAAGTAAAAAAACAATTAAAAGAACAAACTGCATTCTGGATTCTGCGAATATTCAGCTTCAGCATTCTTATCGTATTGTTCATTGTGCTTGGCTTTATTATTACTAAAGGCATCGGGGTTATCAGCTGGGATTTCATCACTAAAATGCCTTCCGAAGGAATGACACAGGGCGGAATTTACCCGGCTATTATCGGTACGTTATTGCTCATTGCCGGAAGCATGATCATTGCTTTTCCCATTGGTGTGATGTCAGGAATTTATATGAATGAATTTGTTAAGGATAGCTTTTTTAAACGATTCGTAAATGTGATGACAAATAACCTTTCCGGCATTCCATCTATTGTTTTCGGTTTATTTGGAATGCAGTTTTTTGTCAATCAACTGAAATGGGGAGATTCTATTATTGCGGGTTCATTCACGCTCGGTTTACTTGCGCTTCCTGTTGTTGTCCGCACTACTGAAGAAGCGCTGAAGGCAATTCCAAATTCATTTCGTGAAGCGAGTTATGCATTGAGCGCATCAAAAATGCAAACAATACATCGTGTTGTTTTGCCAATGTCTTTACCCAACATCGTCACCGGGTTAATTTTAAGCATGAGCCGTGTATCAGGAGAAACAGCCCCGATATTATTTACCGTTGCAGCCTATTTTTTACCAAAACTACCGACAAGCATATTCGACCAGGTAATGGCTTTGCCATATCATTTATATGTTCTTACAACCAGCGGAACCAACATCGAAGAATCACGCCCGATGGCTTACGGAACGGCATTGGTTCTTGTGCTGATAGTTTTAATTTTAAATTTAATTGCAAACGCGTTGCGGAAATACCTGAGTAAAAAAGTTAAGATGAATTAGAACACATACGACAGGCAACTGACAACAGACCACTGACAAATGGCTTTTAAAATAGAAACAAAAGATTTACATTTATACTATGGCGATTTTCATGCGCTGAAAGGTGTGAGCATCGCCATGCAGGCAAACACTGTTACTGCTCTCATCGGTCCATCGGGTTGCGGTAAATCAACTTACCTGCGCTCACTAAATCGTATGAACGATTTGATTGATGGTGTTTCAATAAGGGGAATTGCGATGATTGACGGGAAAAATATTTATTCGAAAGAAATTAAGCTGGATGAATTAAGAAAAAAAGTAGGAATGGTTTTCCAGAAACCTAATCCTTTTCCGAAATCCATTTTTGAAAATGTTGCTTACGGCTTGCGTGTAAATGGAATCACACACAAAAAATTTATTGAGGAACGCGTTGAGCGTTCGCTTAAACAATCGGCATTGTGGGAGGAAGTAAAGGACAAATTAAAAAAATCAGCTTTCGAATTATCAGGCGGACAGCAACAGCGTTTGTGCATTGCACGCGCTCTTGCCATTGAACCTTCGGTAGTGTTAATGGATGAACCCGCTTCGGCACTCGACCCGCTTTCAACTTCTAAAATTGAAGAACTGATTTATCAGCTTAAAAAAGAATACACCATTGTGATCGTTACACATAATATGCAGCAGGCAGGGCGTGTCAGCGATATGACAGGATTTTTTTATCTTGGTGAACTGATTGAGTTTGATGAAACAAAAAAAATATTTACAAATCCAAGTGACATTCGTACTCAGAATTATATCACCGGAAAGTTTGGATAAAAAAGAATAAAATTTAAACTTGACTTCAATCAGCATTTAAATTTGAACTAAAATCGTATATCACAAATACAAATGACACATTTAACTATCGAATTAAAAAAGCTTAAAGATGACATGATGGAAATGTTCCGTATGGTTCATTCACAGCTGGAAAAAGCAAAAGAGGCATTGGTTAAATTAGACAAAGACCTTGCGCGCGAAGTAATCGTTAATGAAAAACGTGTAAATTCTTTTGAGCTAAAATTAGACCGTGATTGCGAAAACATCATAGCATTGTTTAATCCTGTTGCTGTTGATTTGCGTTTTGTGCTTGCCTGTTTAAAAATCAATTCGAACCTCGAACGCATTGGCGATATTGCCGATGGCATTGCGAAATTTGCCCTTAACATCCGTCTCACTCCCGAAAAAGAGCTGCTCGACAAAACACGATTGATTGAAATGTTCGATATTTCCAAGGCAATGGTCAGAGATGTTATGATTGCTTATGAAACCGAAAACACTCAAATCGCGCGAAGTGTTTTTAAACGTGATGACGAATTGGATGAAATAAATGTAAATGCCAACGAAGCTGTCGCAGAGTTTATCCGCGCACACCAGGATCGCATAAACCAAAGCCTGTACGCATTATCAACCATCCGTAAATTGGAACGTGTGGGTGACCAGTGTAAAAACATTGCTGAAGAAATTATTTTTTATATCGAGGCGAAAGTGCTCAAGCATAGTTTGAAAGGCGAGGAGAAATCTTTCTAAGGTTGCCGGTTAACTTTTCTTTTTTATAATTCTTTGTACTTTTTAAATAAATCCATTGCTTTCATTTCTTCTCACTAACTTAGCGCTTCTAAAAACCAGGCATAATGAAACACCGTTACAAAATCTTGTTTATTCTATTTCTTTTTTCTTCTTCGCTTTCCTTTTCACAAACCGAAAATTACAGCCGGGTAAAAATATTTAGTGACCAAAAGGGGTTAGTAAATCTCTCGCAACTTGGAATCGAAACCGATCATGGTGATTTACGCAAAGGAGTTTGGCTTATTACCGATTTAAGCGAACGTGAAATAAAAAAAGTAAAAAAAGCCGGTTTCAAAACTGAAATTATTATTAGCGATGTAAAAAAATATTACCGCGAACAGACTGGTGCTGCTACTGTAATTAATAAAATTCAAAGTGTGGTTTGTAATAACAGCGGAGGCGATCCTGTTTATCCTGTTCCTTCTCATTTTTCGCTCGGCAGTATGGGAGGATTTTTAACTTACCAGGAAATGCTTGATAACTTAGACAGCATGGCAGCCAATTATCCTAGCCTGATTACAATTAAAGATTCGCTCCCGGGCGGTGTAACTATTGAAGGACGACCAATTTATTATTTGAAAATATCGGATAACCCCACCATTACCGAAGCGGAGCCACGCATGATGTACACTGCTGTGCACCATGCGCGCGAACCGGAAAGCCTATCCCAATTGATTTTTTATATGTGGTACCTGCTCGAGAATTATGCAACCGATACTCAAATTCAAAATATTGTAAACAACAACGAATTGTTTTTTATTCCATGCATCAACCCCGATGGTTATATCTATAACGAAATTACCGATCCGGGCGGTGGTGGCATGTGGCGTAAGAACCGCAGGGATAACCTGGATGGCGAATGGGGCGTTGATCTCAATCGTAATTACGGTTTCAACTGGGGATGGGATGACAATGGATCATCGCCCTTTACTGCTGATGAAACCTACCGCGGCACCTCCCCTTTCTCAGAACCCGAAACGCAATTAGTAAGCAATTTCGTTAATACAAAGGATTTTAAAATTGTTCTTAATTACCACACTTCCGGCAATCTTCTGATATATCCCTGGGGTTATATTGCAGGGTTTTATACTCCTGATTCAGCTTTGTTTGTTGACTATGCCAAATTGCTTACCACATACAATCAATACACATACGGAACAGCTGATCAAACCGTAGGATATATAGTAAACGGCAGCTCGGACGATTGGATGTATGGCGAGCAAACCAGCAAGCCAAAAATATTTGCCATGACTCCCGAAGTGGGAACCACTGGTTTCTGGCCAACCAGTTCTGAAATTACTCCCCTTGCCCAGGGCTGTATGTTTCAGAATCTGACGGCTGCGCAATTGCTGGGCAGGTATGCTGTGCTGAACGATCTTTCGGAAAGTTTAATCCAGCAAAATTCAGGATACATTAAATTTAATATTAAGCAGCTTGGGCTGGATACTACTGGAAGCTATACTGTTAGCTTAACACCTGTAACCGCAAACATAAGCAGCACCGGTGCGCCAAAAATATTTTCCAATCTTTCCATAATGCAGGAGGAGATTGATTCAATTTCTTTTACGCTCAACACAACCGGCTTGCTGTTTGGCGCCCAGATAAAGTTTTTACTGAGCATTGATAACGGGCAGTTTGTTACTTCCGATACGTTAACGAAGTTTTACGGCTCGCCTACGCTTGTTTATTCTACTACCGGGAACAATATGACAGGATGGAATGCCGGCAACTGGGGAGTTAGCCCTATTATATTTTATTCACCACCCGCCTCTATTACCGATTCGCCAACGGGTGATTATCCTTCTAACAATAATAACATATTGCGTATATCCAACCCGGTTAATTTAACCAATGCAGTTAAAGCCACTCTTTCATTTTACACCCGATGGGCGATTGAGCCCAATTGGGATTGGGCGCAGGTGCAGGCTTCGACCAGCACAACAGGTCCCTGGACAGCACTGTGCGGAAAATATACAGTTACAGGGTCTGGCAACCAGGACCCAGGGGAACCATTGTTTGACGGGTTCCAAAACAATTGGGTAAAAGAAGAAATGAGCCTGGACAATTTTGTCGGGCAGAATATTTACATCCGTTTCCGTTTATTAAGTGACTGGGGACTGGAGTATGACGGTTTTTATTTTGATGATCTCGAAATCACAAAAATATTACCGGGCGGTGTAGGAATAAACGAATCGCTGCAAAACGATTTTGCTGTTTATGCATGTATGCCAAATCCGGCAAATGATTATACAGTCATCAACTATAATCTTAAGAAGGGTAATGATGATGCGGTGCTTTTGTTTACGGATGCCACAGGAAGGATTGTGAAAAATATAACATTGGACAAAAACCAGTCAAGTATAAAAATTAATCTTCAAACCATGGAAAAAGGAATTTACTTCTACCAGGTTTTTTCTGATGACTCCCGCTCAGCTGTTCGGAAGCTGATTATCGCAGGTAGATAATACCTATTCTTAATTTTTTTCATAAATTTGTTTTCATGAATAAACTTTACGCCTGATTAATCCCGGATTGTCGTAATGAAACAGAAAAAATTCGGGGTAATAACTTTTATTGCTGTCTTTATTGTATTGATGTCAACGGTGTCGCAAAGCCGGTTGGGTTCAAAACAATATTTTCATACAGATGCCGAGCGCGATTTATTTGCGGATAAAAAATTATCGCCCCTCGGTCCCGGTGAATATTTTCTTCCTGCAACAAGCTGCTATGGCTGCCATGGTCCTGACTCAGCCGGACTTGCCAATATTAATGAAGATGGAATTGACGTGAATCTTTTCGACAGGTGGGAAAGCACTATGATGGCTAACAGTGCACGGGATCCGTTTTGGCGCGCTAAAGTAAGTCACGAAATATTAGTCAACCCGGCTCACGCAAATGAATTGCAAAACAGCTGTACATCGTGCCATGCACCCATGGGACGTTATAACGCTTTTTATCACGGCATAGCTAATTACGGATTGATTGACCTCGCTACAGATTCATTGGGTGCCGATGGAGTTTCATGCGCAAGCTGCCATACTATTGATCCAAGTGTCGGGTCAACCTATTCAGGCATTATTCCTTATGACACTACACGTAATATATATGGTCCTTTTACAAATCCTGTTCAGGGACCCATGCAGTTATATGAAGGATACACCCCGCTGTTCAGCACACACATGGATCAGTCACGAGTTTGCTCATCGTGCCATACGCTTATTACACAAACAGTGGACACTAACGGAGTATATACAGGCGGAACATTTGTGGAACAGGCAACCTACCAGGAATATCTTAATTCAAATTTCCCTGCCGATACCATTAAATGCCAGACCTGTCATATGCCGCATCTTGATGATGCAATTATTATTGCCAATGGTCAGGCTGCCTTGCAGCCGCGTTTTCCCTTTAACCAGCATATGTTTGTGGGAGCAAATTCATTTATGCTCACCATGATTAAAGATAATAAAGCCCAGCTTGGCATAATTACCGATGATTGGAAATTTGATTCCACCATTTTTGCTACTAACATAATGCTTACCGAAAAATCCATTGCATTCGATTTGCAGCTCGACAGTGCCACAAATGACACCGGCTATTTTAAAGTGCGAATTGAAAATAAAGCAGGGCATAAATTTCCATCAGGCTACCCGTCACGAAGGGCTGTGGTTCAGTTTATAGTAACGGATGCCCCTGGCGATACCGTTTTCAAATCAGGAACTTTTACAAATGACTATCGCGTAACCGGAGAAACGTTACAATTTGAACCGCATCATAACAATATCAATCAATCAGATATTCCGCAGATATATGAAATGGTAATGGGCGATGTGAACAATAATTTTACTTCTGTGCTCGAACGTGGTGCCGTTCTTCTCAAAGACAACCGAATTCCTCCCGGTGGATTTACCACTACGCACAGCGCATACGATACAGTAAAAATCTCAAACGATGCATTGGCTGATGACGATTTTAATAAAGTGAATACAGTGGAAGGCTCAGGAGTTGACCTGGTACATTACCGGGTTCCGGTTGCAACGGCTGTTGGCAATCTGAGTATTTATGCAAGAGTGTATTATCAAGCCGTTCCTCCTAAATGGGTTGATGAATTGTTCACTTACAGCAGTGCGGAAATAGATTCGTTTCAGAATATGTTCAACAATGCAGACCAAACTCCACTGCTAATTGCATCGGACAGTATCATAAATATCGGGTTGAACATTCCGGCTGCCAATTTGCAATCCCATAATGAGGATATTACTGTTAATCCGTCCGTTTCAGCAAATGGCAGGGTAGTAGTTTCTTCGTTAACAAAAGCGATTATTAAAGAAATAGAAGTGTTTTCCAATGAAGGAAAAAAAGTATCCGTATTACGACCTGGCGCTCCCCAGTTTTCAATTATGCTTAACCTGCCTCCTGCTGCCGGTGTCTATTATTTGAAAATCACAACAATCAGTTCAAAAATTTATCTAAAGAAAGCGTTGAGGCTATAGATAAAAATCTTAATTTTCAGGAAAATTTATTTGTAATTACTATCATAGAAAAATATAATCAAACTCTTAAAATAAAAAGCATGAAAACATTTACTTATTATTGTTTACTGTTCATCGCAATCTGCGTTTTGTTTACGCTTAATGTAAAGGCGCAATTTTCATTTACAAATTCTAACAGCCAGCTTACCACCGCTTCGCATAGCGGATGCTCCGTTACTGTTGTGGATGTAAACAACGATGGACTCGATGACATTTTAAAAATGGAACAGTCACGAACCCTGGTTCTTGAATTGCAAAACCGTGATGGCTCTTTTACGCGCACCAGTTTAGGTTTAATTCCTGATAACGATAATGTTTGGGGAATGGCAGCAGCCGATGTTGACCACAATGGATGGAAAGATGTAGCTGCCGGGAGCGGTTCCTGCTATTTGTATAAGCTTTTTTATTCGGGAGGAAATGTAACCGCCACTATTACTCAGTTGCCGCTGAATTATTTTGTTCAGAACATCACATTCGGAGATTTTAATAATGATGGTTGGGCTGATCTTACTGTTTGTGATGATAATGATTATTCAAAAGTTTATGTAAATAATGCCGGAACGTTAGCCGTAACCACTACGTTAATTAATACCAATATAAATCCCGGTATGTTTTATGGCAGCGACCCCTACGATTCGGGAAACTACGGTAGTGTCTGGACAGACTTTGATAACGATGGTGATTTGGACCTGTATATTGCGCATTGCCGCCAAAGTACTTCGAGCCCAACCGATCAGCGCAGAAGAGACAGATTGTTTGTAAATAACGGCAGCAATGTTTACACCGAGCAGGCTCAGGCTTATGGTATTGAGGTTACCAATTTTAAACAAACCTGGACAACAAGTTTTGGAGATATAAATAACGATGGTGACCTGGATATAATAATGACCAATCACGGGGAAAACGGTCAGATTTTACAAAATGACGGAACCGGGCATTTTACAGACATAACAGCAACAACAGGTTTTACAACTCCTTCAACTGATCCTATTGAGTCGTTTGTTGAAGATTTTGACAATGACGGATTCATAGATATTTTAATTTCTGGCGGTGGACCCGGCAATTCATATTTCATGTATCATAACAATGGCAACAACACATTCACTTTAGCTACTACTCCCATTCCTGCCACTTCAAATGGAATGTTATCTTTTGCGGCAGGCGATTTAAATCATGATGGTAAAGTTGACATTTTCGCTTCTTACGGAAATGTATATAATACTCCAACCAGCACTGATGATGTACTGCTTCTGAATACTACCGGTAACACCAATCACTTCATTACTTTCGCTTTAACAGGAACAGCAAGTAACCATGGCGCTATTGGCGCACGGGCAACTATTTATGGTGCCTGGGGGAAACAAATCAGGGAAGTTCGTGCCGGAGAAAGTTATGGAACCTGCAATTCCTCACAGTTGCATTTTGGATTAGCACAAAACACGGTTGTTGATTCAGCCGTCATCAACTGGCCCTCAGGACAAACTACAACGTTTACTGCATTAGGTGCCGATCAGTTTGTTACAGTAGTTGAAGGCGGATGCAGCATTTCAACTAATATAATCGGAGGCGGTCCTTACATATTATGTTCAGGGTCATCACTGACGTTAACAGCCCCTCCAGGTTTTTCAACTTACGACTGGTCAACCGGTGCCACTACGCAATCAATTACTGTTACAACTGCCGGAAATTATAATGTATTGGTTACCTCAGCTAACGGATGCAGCAACATATCTCCGTCAGTTGTTGTAGTACTAAACCCCGATGAAACACCAACCGTAAGCGCTTCGGGTGATTTAGTGTTTTGCCAGGGGGGATCGGTTACTCTTACAAGCACTCCCGCTTCATCTTATCTCTGGTCAAATGGTGCAACCACCCAATCAATTTCAGTAACTCAATCCGGGACATATTCATTAACTATACAAGGAGTTTGCGGAGCATTCAGTTCTGTTCCGGTTACTGTAAATGCAATAACAGTAAGTTCTCCCGCTACAACAGGCGATACTGTTTGTGTTTTCGGGTCTGCTATCCTTACGGGTACTGGTACCGGTACAATCAATTGGTATGACGCTCTCACCGGTGGAAACTTGTTGGGAACCGGTAACATATTTAGCACTCCAATATTATTCAGCACCACAAATTATTATGCCGATAATACTGAAACAACTGTGGGTGCAACAGGCTTCGACACCCCTCACGATAATACTTTCGGTGGCGGAGCTAATCACACCGACAATACCCGTTATTTGATTTTTAATGCCGTGGCCGACTTTGAGCTTGTTTCAGTAAAAGTATATGCACAAAGTGCCGGCAACCGCACTATTCAGTTGCGCGATGATAACAATGCAGTTTTGCAATCCATTATTGTTAATCTTCCTGTTGGAGAAAGCCGCGCCTATCTTAATTTTAATGTCACTACCGGAAATGATTATCGGTTGGGAATAAATGGTGCGTTAGTTGATCTGTACAGGAATAATGCTGGAGTAAGTTATCCTTACAGCTTATCCGGGCTTGTAGATATAACAGGTTCGTCAGCTGGAAGTGCTTACTACTATTTTTATTATGACTGGGAAGTAAAGGAACCCGATTTCAGTTGCAGCAGCGCTCGGAATACCGTTGAAGCATTTGTAGATAATTGTGTTGGAATAAATGAAAATATTCTTAATGAAGTCATTTCAGTTTATCCCAACCCTAATAATGGACAATTTATTATTTCATTTACAACTACCATTGCCACCGATGTAAAAGTTGAAGTGATAAATGTGGAAGGAAAAATTGTTTACAGCGATTCGAAAACAGCAGTTGCGGGAGAATACAAAAACAACATTGAACTTAAAAATGCAGCTCAGGGAATTTACCTCATGAAAATAAAAACCGGAGAAGAGGAAGTTCAAAGAAAGATTACGGTGCAGTAATTTAGCTAACCCATAAATAAAAATCCCGTTCGTCAGCTGACGAACGGGATTTTTATTTATTCCCCGTCAGTTGACGAAGGTCAGGTGGGATTTCTATTTTAATTCATCGGCAAGTCCATTAGCAAAATCTCAGCATTTGATTTTGCTGTGATAGAAAATTTATCTGCATCAGTAATTTCCAATCCGTCTCTTTTCAATAAATCAATTCCGGCAATAGTTACCTCCCCTTCAATTACAAAAGCATAAACACCGTTTCCTTTTTTTCGAACTGTGTACTCAATACTCTTATTATTTTCAAGTGAAATCAATGAAAACCAGGTTTGCTGATGAACCATTAGCGAACCGTTTTCATTTCCGGGAGAAACCACCAGCTGAAATTTATTTTTCCGTTCATCTTTAGAAAATAATTTCTGATCGTACCGAGGAGTGATATTTCTTTTTTCGGGAAACACCCAAATCTGCAAAAGATTTACCTCTTCGGTTTTCGAAGGGTTGAACTCAGAATGAGTAATACCTGTGCCTGCTGACATTACCTGTACTTCACCATGTGTTATAACGGCTGTGTTACCCATACTGTCGCGATGCTGTAATGATCCTTTTAACGGGATGGTAATTATTTCCATGTTATCATGCGGATGCATTCCAAATCCCATATCGGGCGCAACAATATCATCATTCAATACACGCAGGATTCCGAAATGAACTCTTTCCGGATTGTAATAATTGGCAAAGCTGAAAGAATGTTTTGCCTTCAGCCAGCCATGATCGGCAGAGCCGCGTGTATCAGACTTATGTAATATGGTTTTCATTTTTGGTGCAGAAGATTATTGTTTTGCAGCAGCAACAACGTTAATTCCCTCAATGGCTACTTTTTGTTTTCAAAAGCTAAAATACAAATTTCACAAGCATCAGTTTTTTCCGGCTAATACAGGGAATAATTATTTCGTTTTCGGAAACCTGTTTGCCGCTTGTAGCCAGTAAAAGCACCCGGTCACCCGGTGGAACCGGTTTATCCTCTTTCTGCACACCGGTATTTGAAATACGCTGCGCGACCACTTCGGAATACCGGCTGATATCGGAATTATAAATCAAAATAATTTCTTCTGGAGAAAGCATAAAACCAAAAGAGGAAAAAACAGCGCCATCATCTTCCGATTCCTGGCTTTTACGGATTACATCCAGCCAGTGAATGCTCCCATTGGCATTTACCGAAATAGCTACAATATTATTGAAATGATATTCGATTCGCCTGGTATATGATTGGGTGAAATAATCATAGTAAGCATAATCAGTAGTATAAGAAGCTTCCGCAATTATTACCGCACCGCCATCATTTCGCAAAATAATGTTCTGAATGGGATAGCTTACCAGCCCTATATCATACCCGCTGTTGCGCTCGCCAAGCAATTTGATTTGTGTGTTGCTGTCAATGGGTTTTGTTTTAATGATTAATTGTGAAGTATCGTTCATGCCTACTGTGGCATAGATGATACCGGCACCTGTGGAAGAAAGACGGTCGGCATAAAAACCGGCACAAACAATTTTCTGGTTTATATTATCAAAATTTATAGAAGCGCCTGTAATATCTTTATTTCCTTCACTGATCAAGTATTCCGAAAATTTATTCGAACCCATCGGTGATGAAAACAAAATAAAATCTTCCTGCCGTTTTCTCTCAGCATTTTTAACTTTAGCGGTTCGTACTCCGATGAGATTAAAATCGAAATTATTGGAAAGTGAATATCCGGTGGCTGTAAAGTTTTTTGCACCGTAATTAATAATTAATTTTTTATTAAACTTAAACTTCAATGAAGTGTCAGACGCTATTGCGTGCACAGCCTGCCGGGTATCGTTAAAATATTCGTGTACAATTATACCGGCAAGCTGTTGGTTTGCACTGATGATGATTTTTGCTTTGGCATAATCGCTGTTTTCCTCAAATTGAATTTTCGCTATTTGAGTATTTGAAATAATATCTCCTTTATTGTTCATCCATTGAGCGAACAATGAAAGGGTATTTTCCGGTTTATTTTCTTTGCCAGCGATGATAATTATTTTCTGATGAAAAAAGGCTACCGTTTCAACATTTGCATTTTCAGTCCATGCTTCAGCAGGCTTTATCCAACGCAAAATCATTTCATAACTGTAATATGCAATTTTGTATTTGCGGTTTTTAAATCCTATGCGGTCGCGTTCCAGTTCGAGCGGCAGGTTGCTTTGTAATAAATAAAATCCCTCATCATCCTGTCCAATAATTTTTACATTATCAAAACCATTATCCTCGATTGGCGAGGGTGAAAACAATAAGGATTGACTGCTCGAAAATTTAAATATTGCAGACTGCGCAATTATCAAAAAAAGAAAAGCACCGATTTGATTTCGGAATTTCATATTCGAAATGCTATTATTCTGAATAAAATTAAAAGCGAAAATTAGTCAAAGTAACCAGTATAAAAATAAAAATAATCAGAAAATACCAATCTGTAACAATAGCAAATGTTAAAATGGCTATTGCGGAATCAGCAATTTTTTGGTGATGCTTTTGTCATTCACCGTCATGCGAATCAAATAAATTCCGGTTTTTATATTCACATTTTTAACCGGGATTTCTAAAGCATAGTACCCTTTGGTTTGGAAGGAAGGAATTTCATTGAATGAATCAATCTTTTCACCTGTCATATTAATCAGCTCAAAGCTTATGTTGGCATTTTCCTGAAGGTAATAATTAAGATGAATACTGTTTTCTTCAAAAATAAATTGTGCATTCAACGAAGTTTGATTAACGGGTGCGGCTTCACGGGTTCCGGATTTTGTTATTGTAAACTGGTCGGCAATGGTTCCTGATGATGTTAAATATTTGCACGATAGATTATCACCATTCACGTCAAGCACAAGCGAACAGTTATTGGTATTGTTTCCGAAATACATACAAGGCATTGGATAACCTGTTTGTGTTGCCCCCGGATTTTGTCCCGAAGTTCCGCAAGTGGCATAAACGGTTCCGTCAAAAGGAGACGTTTTTGTGAATGTATTTGTATTAGTACTTACTTTCATTGCTGAAGTAAATGTATTTGCCAATCCATAATGTCCTTTAATCATATAACTCCGCTCGTTAATATGCGAGTGTCCGCACAAAACCAGATCAACATGATAGCTTTCGAGAAGCGGAACAATGTTAGTACGCATGTTGATTAACTCCTGATCGTTATCGCTGTTATGTGTTCCTTTGGTATAAGGCGGATGATGAAAATAAACAATCGTCCATCGTTGTGTATTTACTGCAAGGTCATTGTTCAGCCACGTGTACATAGGACTGGTAGTGTTATTAAAAGAACCATAGCTATCTAATGCAATGAAATGAATGTTTGCATAATTGTAGGAATAATATTTAGGAGTATTGGAAGCAACACCTCCCGCTTCGCCCGCTTGAGGAATAGAAAAAATATTGAAGTAAGGAAAGTTAGTTCCTAATGTGGCTGTTGTCTGATATCCTGCGTTGGCGTAATCGTGATTTCCGATAGACGGAAAGTGCGGGAATTTTTTAAACTGCGTTGGGTATTTATTAAAAACATTATTCTGAAATTCGGTATCGGTACCTGTTGCATATGCATTATCGCCCAGCCATAACCATAGGTTTGTTGCATGTGCCCCTGCATAGTTCATATATGCATTGCGCACATTATCCTGCGATGTGCTTCCGTTTCCAAAATCCCCGATGGCCCAAATTCTCACCGGCATAATTGTCCCGGTTACAGGTGCAGTATAAAAAGTATTGTTGGTATCGCCCTGCAAAACCTGTGTTGTGGTTCCGATTGAATAATAATATTTCGTTGCAGGTGTGAGCCCGGGGATATTTACAATGTGTTCAATTGTTACAACTGCATCACTTACATTGCTTCCGTAAGAGGTGGTTGTTCCAAATTGCACATTGCTGTTGCTTGCAATATCAGTTCGCCAGCGTATAGTAATGCTGTTAGGCGTAAGTTTTTGAAGATATGCTCCGCGTGTAACAACAGGTGTTGTTGTTGGCTGCCCTGTGGCGTACAATCGTAAATTAAAACTGATATCCGTGCTGGTTACCGCCTGCTGATGTATTTCTACAGCCATTACATTATTGCCCGTAACAATTGTTGATGTACTTAGGCTTGTTGTATTCCAAGCCGATTCGTCCGCTCCGCCAATGGCTGTTGGTGAAAGTGTGTTATAGCTTATTGTTCCTGTTGGCATGTTATTACGGTACACTTCCGTTCCGTTAATGTAAACGACAATTCCATCATCACGTACAAAGTTTAATGTAAGTGCTGTATATGCCAGTGCATTCGTAACGTTAAATGTTTTCCGAAAATAAGTAGTGATGTATTTTACAGATGAATTTGACCCGTAACTTACTGTTGTAGCTTCGCCTCCGTCACCATAACCCAGCTCTGCATTTCCCGAAGCCCATGCAGCATCATTAAATGAAGTAGCACGCCATGCTATGCCTTGGTTGCTGCCATTATCAAGATATTTCCAGGAACTGTTCGTGGTGATTAATGAATCAGCGCCTAAAAAAAGTGTTGTAAAATTTGTTGAAGAAGAAAAAGAACTGCTGCTTCCTGAGCAAACTGTTTGTGCTTGAAATTCATGATTTGATGCTGATAATAAAGAGGAGATTGCTTTTGAATTTGTAGCTGATGTAGTAGTTGTCCAGGTAGAAGTTCCCACTACACGATATTGAATATTATAACTAACAGCTCCAGTTACCGCAGCCCAGTTTAATGTGGCAGAATTTGTTGTAACATTTGCTGCTGATAAACTGGTTGGAGTTCCGCACAATGTCAGTGTTGTAAAATTTGCTGAGAAAGAGAATGAACCGCTGCTTCCTGAACAAACTGTTTGCACCTGGAATTCATAATTTGAAGCGGATGTTAACGAAGAAACCGAAACCGAAGTTGTTGCCGAAGTTGTATTTGTCCATGTAGGGGCTCCCACTATACGGTATTGAATATTATAACTAACGGCTCCGGTTACAGCTGTCCAGTTTAATGTGGCAGAGTTGGTTGTAACATTTGTTGCTGATAAACCGGTTGGAGTGCCGCACAATGTAAGTGTTGTAAAATTTGCAGAGGCAGAAAACACGCTTGAACTCCCCGAGCAAACTGTTTGCACCTGGAATTCATAAGTAGAGCCTGCTGATAACGAGGAAACCGAAACTGAATTTGTTACCGAAGTGGTACTTGTCCATATTGAAGTTCCAGTAATACGATATTGAATATTGTAGCTAACAGCCCCTGTTACCGCAATCCAGTTTAAAGTGGCTGAATTTGTTGTAACATTTGTTGCTGATAATCCTGATGGTGTTCCGCAGGTTGCAGAGGTTGTTCCGTCTAATTTCAAATCAAAAGATAAATCCACATTCGATGGGCTTACCTGATGTACTTCAACAGCCACTACATTGGTTCCCGTTAATAATAATGAAGGGTTGACACTGAAAGTATAATAAGTAGTTTCACCTGTGCCGCTTACAGTCGTACTCGCAAGTGTTGTATATGTAATTGTTCCGGTTGGCATATTGCTGCGCGCAACTTCAATTCCGTTGAGGTAAACAACGGCTCCATCATCGCGCAACAGTCCTACTGTTAAAGCTGAATAAGAAGCAGGGTTGTTGATGGTAATTGATTTCCTGAAATAATAAGTACGGTATTTGTTGTTTGCATTGAGGCCGTAACTGATAACGGTAGCCTCATCACCATCACCATATCCTAACTGCGCATTACCGGTACTCCAGCTTGCATCGTTAAACGATACAGCCCGCCATGCTGTACCCTGGTTGCTGCCGTTTGATAAATATTTCCACGAGCTGTTTTGTGAAATTAACGAAACAGTTTGTGTTTTTGCAATGAGTATCGATAAACTCATCACAGCAATCAAAGAATAAATCTTTTTCATATGCTGTATATTTTTATGGCTATTGAAATAATAAAAATGGTTTTAGAAGGTGCAAGTTATAAAAAGAATTTGAAAAAGCAAGAAAAAAAGAGGGTAGGCTTGCAAAACATCCGGAAAGCTCAAAGCTTTCCGGAAAATTAAAACATTAAATGAAGTACCGCTTAACGATACCCGCTATTTTATAACACTGAACTTCTTCGTTACGCTTCCTTTATCCGTTTTGATTTTGATAAAATAAATTCCGTTTGAAAAGTTTTTCAGATTAATAATTCCTGCAAAACCATTTTTTACCGCCAATTCGATTTTCATTTTTTCTCCGATTATATTGGTTATCAAAATTTCGTTGATTAAATAACCGTAAGGAATTTCCAAAAACAATTTATCTTTTACAGGGTTAGGATAAATTTTTATTTTATCTGAAAGTAAAAATTCATGAATGGTTGTAGTAGAATCTTCTACAATTAAAGTGTCGGAACCAAGATTTACACTTCTCAGGTTCTCATCTTTATCAATCACGAGCACATTAGAAAAAGAAAATGTAAGCGTGTCAATTACTGAAGGTGTCATCACTCTTCCCGAAACATTATCAACTGTTACCACGGTAACTTTTGCAATTTCACCAAAGCCCGAAATATTATTATGGTCAGTTCGTGTCATTCCAACATGCAATTGCCCGTTCAACGTATCGTTATGCTGAATGGTAATCATATCTGTTCCCACAGTTCCAATCCATGAAGTGGTGAAGCTGATGTTTACCGAGTCTGCTTTCACCAGTGCAGTATCATAGTTTACAGTAAATGCCAAACCATAAATACTATCAGCCGGCACTGCCGCTGTTCCAAACATCAGCGGCACATCAATTTGCTGACTGGTTCCTGCCGTATCAACAATGACGTCAAAATATAAATACGGGTCAAGCAAATTAAATGCTGTTGGCAGCCGCCGCAATGGGTGTGTCATTCCGTAATTCAGGCTGATAGCAATTGTGTCGGCATCATTGATGGTTCCATCACCGTTACAGTCAATGTGTTTATAATCGGTGCCCGAAGTAAGAGTAATTCCCCAGTCTGATGTCGCTTGCCCGACCCAATTATTAGTTGCCCCCGGTCTTACAATTCCGGTATTTCCATAGGCAATTCCAATGGGCAGCAAATCAAGATTATTTGCAATACCATCATAATTGGCATCACCGGGCCACACGGAATCGCAGTCTAATGTTATTGCGGAAAACACGGTGCAGTTGTTTGCATCGGTAACAGTAATTGTATATGTTCCTGCGGATATATTTATTAAATCTTGTACAGTTGCACTTGTGCTCCATAGATATGAATATGGGGTTGTGCCCCCGGAATTAGTTATATAGATTGCCCCGTTACTTCCACCGAAGCATGAAACATTTTGAATGGAATCAATTATTGTTATTAATGCTGGAGGTTGCGTTATAGTTACAACTGTAGATGCTGTACAGCTATTTGCATCCATAACAGTAATTGAATACGTACCCGCCACCAGGCTTGCAATGCATTGTGCTGTCGCACCATTACTCCATAAATAAGCATACGGTCCTATACCACCTGTCACAGTAGCGCAAAGAAGACCATCAGCGTAACCATAGCAGGAAACATTGGTTGTAGTTGAGATGCTGATATTTAATTGCGGGGGTTCTGTTACTGTTGCACTTATGGTAGCCGTACAATTATTTGCATCAGTAACTGTAACTGTATAAGTCCCGGCATTAAGATTTGTGATAACTGGTGTGACTGCGCTATTGCTCCACAAATATGAATATGGGATAGTCCCTCCGGTTGCGGTTGCGGTCAGCACACCAATACTATCTCCATAGCAGGGAACAGAGGAGGGCCCTGAAAATACATTTAGCTGAGTGGGCTCGCTAATGCTATAGCTTGCGGTTGTAGTATTTGAAGCATTATCAGTAACAGTTACTGTATAGGCTCCGAAGGGAATATTTGTTAAATCCTGTGTTGTGGCTGTGGTACTCCATAAATAAGAGTAAGGCGGGATTCCTCCCGAAACACTAATGTAAATGTCCCCGTTACTTAATCCGAAACAGGATACATTAATTAGTGAATCAAGAACAATGATGGGGTTTTGCGCCTCAATTCTTTTTACCGAAAGGATTAAGAAGCTTAATAGTACAAGCGTTAGTCTCAAGCTCAAAGGCCATACAATGATAATCTTTTTCATAAGAGTATAAATTTAGATGTTTATTTTCAATTTGAGTTAGTGACATTAATTCACGGTACAAAGAAACATCGGAAGTGACGTGAAAACAAAAACATTTTTTGACTGTTATCGAATAAGTTTAAAACTTAAAATTTAAAGTTTAAAGTTATTTTAAGAGGTATATATGATATTTTTTGATTTAAATATTATAAATTTATCGGAAAAGTTTAAGTTTGCTAAAAAAGCCCCCAACTAACCTCGCCCAGGAATTTGATGTATGAAGCTCATTCACCTCTTAAAAACTCTTTCGCCATGGGAACTGAAATCGTTTCAGAAATATGTGGCTTCACCTTTTTTTAATGTGAATGAAAAGGTTTCGCAGCTGCTGGAAATCCTGGTCAAAGAATATCCTGTGTTTGAAGAAAAACAAATCACGTTTGAAAACATTTTTAGTAAACTTTTCGAAAATGAAAAATTCAATCACCAGAAATTGCGGTATGTGATGACAGATTTGACTTTATTGCTGGAAGGTTTTCTTGCATATGAAGTTTTCAGGGAAAAAGCTTTTTACCAGAAAAAGTTTCTTCTTCAAAAACTGAAAGAAAAAAATCATGATAAATATTTTAAACAACATCTTTCACTTGGCAATCAAATCCAGGAGAGTCATTCGCAACGTGATTTGAAATATTATAAAAGACAGCTGGGCTACGATGAATTGTCTTATGAATTCACAGCGGTAAAAGATAACCGTGCTGCCGATACTAGCTTGCAAAGCCTTTCTGACAATCTCGATATGTATTATCTGAGTCATAAACTAAAATATTGTTGCGAGATTTTGAACCGGCAGAATATTCTACAGGTGCAGTACAACATTCCCATCCTTGAATTTCTTTTAAGCTATCTCAAAAAAAATCCGCATGAAAATATCCCTATTGTAAGAGTATATTTTCTTATTCTTAAAACAATTCTTGAGCCGGAGGCGGAAAATTATTTTTCTGATTTGAAAAAATATTTGCAATTGCATGATGAAAAGTTTTCGGTGAATGAGCAAAGAGATATTTATTCATTTGTTCAAAATTATTGCATCCGCAAAATCAACACCGGCAAAACCAAATACCTGAAAGAGCTTTTTGAAATTTATAAACGCATGCTCGAAAAAGAAATAATTTTTGAGAATAAAGAATTAGGACATTCTCATTTCAAAAACATTGTTGCCATTGCACTGAGGTTAAATGAATTTAATTGGACCGAAAATTTTATTGAGAAATATTCACTGCATCTGAATAAAGATTTCAGAAAAAATTCTGTGAATTATAATTTGGCACGTTTATATTTTTCAAAAAATGAATTCCGCAAAGCGTTGAAGCTTTTAACTACTATAGAATTTACCGATGTGTATTATCATCTCGATTCGAAATCTTTGCTCCTGAAAATTTATTATGAGATGGAAGAATTTGAGCCCCTGTTTTCGCTTATTAATACCTTCAGGGTTTATTTGCGCAGGTCAAAACTTATTTCGGAATACCAGCGGAAAATTTATTCCAATATGGTTACGCAAACAAGACGATTGACTAAAATAAAATCGGGAAGCAATTATTCTTTGCAGAAAGTAAAAGATTCAATTGCTGCAGATTCACAGATTGCGGATATCGACTGGTTGAAAAATAAGATTTTGGATTTGGAAATTTGATTTTGATTTATTTTTGAAGAACTATCTCGCCTAAGACGAGATGATTAATAATTTTGAAGCTTGACTTCTGACAACAAAATAATAAATAAAGTAAGGAAATATTGCACCTACCAGGAACGCAGCCAGCAGGAATTGCGCGATAAACTCTATAACTGGGGATTGCACAAAGCCGATGTGGAAAAAACAATTGCCCAAATGGTGGAAGAAGGTTTTATGAGCGAAGAACGTTTTGCCATGGCTTTTGCCGGTGGAAAATTCAGAATAAAAAACTGGGGACGGATAAAAATAAAGCTTGCGCTGAAACAAAAAAAAGTTTCGGACTACTGCATCCGCAAAGCATTAAATGAAATTGATAATAAAGATTACCGTAAAACTTTGGAGAAATTAATTTCATCGTATTCAAAAAAAATTTCTGAAAAAAATACATTGAAGAAAAATTATAAAATTGCACAGCATGCAATCGGAAAAGGATTTGAGCCTGATATTGTATGGGACTTTTTAAGAGATGATGAGGGAAGTTAATGTTATTTCATCCCTTAATCCCATTAATCATTGTTCAGACAATATTTTTACCTTCGCATCCATATGACACAAGAAAACCTAAGAGACATTAGTGAGCGCATTGACGCACTGGGGAGGCATCTTTGACATCGATGCAAAACTTTTAAAAATAAAAGAGGATGAGCAGCTTACCCATGCTCCCGATTTTTGGGAAAACACCAAACGTGCTGAAAAAATTTTAAAAGACATTCAGCAAAAGAAAAACTGGACTTCACCTTTTCAGCAACTTGCATCTTCATTCGAAGATTTAAAAGTTCTTTTTGATTTTTACAAATCGGGCGATGCTTCGGAAGAGGAAGTGGAAAACCATTTTAAAACTTTATTAAAACAATTGGATGAGCTTGAATTTAAAAACATGCTCAGCGGTGAGGAAGATATTTGCAGTGCGGTGGTTAATATAAACTCCGGTGCAGGCGGAACCGAAAGCTGCGATTGGGCTGAGATGCTCATGCGCATGTACATACGCTGGGGCGAACGCAACGGGTATAAAATTGCCGAAGTAGACAGGCAGGATGGCGATGTCGCGGGCATAAAATCGGTGACACTTGAGTTTGACGGAGATTTTGCGTACGGATTTTTGAAAAGCGAAAATGGTGTGCATCGTTTGGTCAGAATTTCTCCGTTCGATTCAAATGCAAAACGTCATACCTCATTTGCATCGGTGTATGCATACCCGATGGTTGATGATACCATCAATATCGAAATTAAAGATGCCGATATTGAAATGCAGACATCTCGTTCGGGTGGTGCCGGAGGGCAGAATGTGAATAAGGTAGAAACCAAAGTTCAGCTGAAGCACCTGCCAACCGGAATTGTTGTGGTTTGCCAGGTGGAACGTTCGCAAAGTGCAAACCGAGAGCGTGCAATGAAAATGCTGAAGTCGCAATTGTATGAATTGGAGTTACGAAAGCAAAACGAAGCCAAAGCTGTAACAGAAGCAACAAAGAAAAAAATTGAATGGGGTTCGCAAATCCGAAGCTACGTTTTCCAGCCGTATAAAATGGTAAAAGATTTACGCACCGATTATGAAACAAGTAATGTTCAGGCAGTGATGGATGGAGATTTAAATGAATTTATGAAAGCGTATTTGATGGAGAATAGTACTGTAAAATAAATCCAATGTTAAAAGTTTATTTCAAGCCAAATTGCGCCACTTGCCAGACTGCATTAAAGTTGATGCGAGACAATACAAAGGAGAAATTTGAAAAGATTGAATATTTAGTTGCAACACCTTCAGAAGAAGAAATAAAAGAAATATTAAAAATGCTTGGCATGAAAGCAGAACAGCTTGTCAGGAAAAAAGAACCTTTGTATAAAGAAAATTATGAAGGCAAAAAAATTTCAAATTCGGAATGGATAAAAATTTTGCACGAGAATCCGATATTAATTGAACGGCCCATTGTGGTGAAGGGAAATAAAGCAATCATCGGCAGGCCCATCGAAAAAATTCTCAAAATTCTTTAAACATGCATTTAATCATTTATGCACATCCCGATGAAAAAAGCTTTAATCATGCCATATTGCAAACAGTGGTTTCGGTTTATCAAAATCACAAAGAAGAATTTCATGTTATTGATCTTTACAGAGAAAATTTTAACCCGGTTTTAGGCCTTGAAGAACTTAAGGGAAAAACAAGTGACAAAGTGAAACAGTACCAGTCAATAATTCAAAAATCTTCCGACATCATTTTTATTTTCCCTGTCTGGTGGTTTCGTTCACCGGCAATTATGGAAGGTTTTTTTGATAAAGTTTTTATTCCGGGGTTTGCATACCGGTTCAAAAAAATTATCGGTAAGTATGGATTACCCGTTCCGTTGTTAAGAGCAAAAAGAGTAAGGGCGTTAATTACGCATGGAGCACCAGCATTGCCTGTCAAAACAATTTATGTGAATGCGATAAAGTACCGATTGCTTCTCGGATTTCTGAGCTTTTGTTTCAACATTTTTAAGTGCCGGATTTATCAATTTTGGTCCGTACCGTTTGTGGATGTTCAAAAGAGAAAAAAATATCTGAAAAAAGTTGAAAGAATCACAAAAAAATTATGCAATCAATAAACAACCTCTAACTTTGCCTGTCCCGATTTTTTTCGGGAAACTTTAAACTTTGAACTACTGATGAAATTCAGAAAAGAAAAAGACACGATGGGAACAGTTGAAGTTCCTGCTGATGTTTACTGGGGTGCACAAACACAGCGCTCAATTGATAATTTTAAGATAGCGGAAGACATTAATAAAATGCCTCGTGAAATAATTTATGCTTTTGCTTATTTAAAAAAGGCGGCTGCTCTTACCAATGTTGATGCGGGAATTTTTGAAAAAAATAAATGCGATTTGATTGGTAAAGTGTGTGATGAAATTCTGGACGGAAAGTTAGATGGCCAGTTTCCGCTTGTTGTTTGGCAAACGGGGAGCGGGACACAATCGAATATGAATGTAAATGAAGTGATCGCTTACCGTGCGCACGTAGTATCCGGGGGAAAGTTAACGGACGAGAAAAAAATTATTCACCCCAACGATGATGTAAACAAATCGCAATCATCCAACGATACGTTTCCCACAGCCATGCATATTGCTGCGTATAAAATTTTAGCTGAGCTGACAATTCCTGGAGTAAAAAAATTGCGCGATACGCTTGCTGCAAAATCAAAAGCATTTATGAATGTGGTGAAGATCGGAAGAACACATCTGATGGACGCGACTCCATTGACACTTGGCCAGGAAATTTCGGGATATGTTTCACAGCTTGATCATGGAATCCGTACGATTGAAAATACTTTGGCTCATCTTTCAGAATTAGCATTGGGAGGAACAGCAGTTGGTACAGGAATCAACACTCCGAAAAATTATTCAGTTAATGTTGCAAAGAAAATTGCTGAACTCACTAAGCTTCCTTTCATCACTGCCGAAAATAAATTTGAAGCGCTTGCGGCTCATGATGCCATTGTTGAATCGCACGGAGCTTTGAAAACAGTTGCATGTTCGCTGATGAAAATTGCAAATGACATTCGGTTACTTGCATCAGGTCCTCGTTGCGGGATAGGAGAAATTTTTATTCCGGATAACGAACCCGGCTCATCCATCATGCCGGGCAAAGTAAATCCCACACAATGCGAAGCCATGACGATGGTGGCAGCGCAGGTTTTGGGAAATGATGTTGCTATAAATATAGGTGGCGCATCCGGAAATTTTGAACTGAATGTTTTTAAGCCGGTGATGATTTATAATTTTTTGCACAGTGCGCGGCTGATTGGAGATGTGTGTGTTTCTTTCAATGATAAATGTGCAGTTGGAATTCAACCCATTCATGAAAACATAAAAAAGAATTTGGAAAATTCATTGATGCTTGTTACTGCTTTGAACACTCATATCGGATATTACAAAGCCGCGGAAATTGCACAGACCGCGCATAAGCAGGGAAAAACTTTAAAACAAACTGCCATTGATTTAGGATACGTAACATCAGAACAGTTTGATGAATGGGTGAAACCTGAAAATATGGTTGGAAGTACCACTTAACTTTCCATCAGCTGACGGAAAGGGAATAAATCCTCGCTATGCCTGCCTTTTTACTTCGCAATGTAACCATCGTAAATGAAGGAAAAATTTTTTCTTCCGATGTTTTTATTGAGGATGGTTTAATTGCTAAAATTGATAAAAACATTTCTTCCAAAAAAAAACACAAAGAAATTAATGCTGAAGAGTTGCATCTTTTTCCCGGTGTGATTGATGACCAGGTGCATTTTCGCGAGCCGGGATTAATACATAAAGGAGATATTTACAGCGAATCGAAGGCGGCTGTTGCAGGAGGCGTTACTTCATATATGGAAATGCCTAACACCATTCCGAATACGCTGACGCAGGAATTGCTCGAGGAAAAATATCAAATTGCTTCAAAAAAATCACTGGCAAATTTTTCTTTTTTCATGGGAGCATCAAATAATAATCTGGAAGAGGTTCTGAAAACAAATCCCCTGAATGTTTGCGGTATAAAAATCTTTATGGGCGCGTCAACAGGAGATATGCTGGTGGATGCTGAAAAGACTCTGGAGAATATTTTTTCCAAATCACGCATGTTGATTGCAACGCATTGTGAAGATGAAGCCACAATCCGGGAAGATTTAGCGGAGTACAAAGAAAAATACGGTGGCGACATCCCTATAAAATTTCATCCATATATAAGGAGTGACGAAGCATGTTACAAATCGTCAGCATTTGCTGTTGCCCTTGCAAAAAAACACAATACCCGATTGCACATCCTTCACATTTCAACGGGGAAGGAAATTTCATTATTTGAAAATAAAATACCACTTGAGAAAAAAAGAATCACAGCCGAGGCATGCATTCATCATATTTGGTTTTGCGATGAGGACTATGAACGGTTGGGAAATTTTATCAAATGGAATCCAGCCATCAAAACAGCGAATGACCGCGATGCGGTTTTTAATGCAGTGCTTGATAATCATATTGACATCATTGCAACCGACCATGCACCGCATACGATAGAAGAAAAAAATCAGGCATATACAAAAGCACCTAGTGGCGGACCGTTAGTACAGCATAGCTTAGTTGCAATGCTGGAATTTTATCACCAGAAAAAAATCAGTTTGGAAAAGATAGCAGAAAAAATGAGCCATGCCGTTGCCACCTGTTTTCAAATGGAAAAGAGAGGATTTGTCCGTGAAGGATATTTTGCCGATTTGGTTCTGGTGGATTTGAAAAGAAAATGGAAGGTTGAAAAGAAAAATATTTTAGCGAAGTGTAATTGGTCTCCGTTTGAAGGAACTGAATTTAATTCTTCGGTTACACATACTTTTGTTAGTGGAAATTTAGTTTTTGACAAAGGAAAATTTATTGAGGAGGAAAAAGGTCAGCGATTAATATTTAGCCGGTGAAATCATTTATAAGAGAAATTTTAACACAGAGACGCAAAGACGCAGTGAAATTCTCCGCGTTTCTGTGCCTCTGCGTTTTATTTTTATTTCTATTCTCATGTTCCAAAAAAGAAGAAAAAATTCCGGCTGATATTATTCCGAAAAAAATAATGGTACAGCTTCTTGTTGATTATCACCTGGCAGAATCACAAACACAACTCCGTTCAACGGTTGAAGATTCGAAAACACTGCAACATTCGTATTACAAATTTATTTTTACCAAATACAAAACCAATTTCACGCAGTTCAAAAAGAGTTTTGACTTTTATTCTTCCCATCCCGAAATCTTTTCGAAAATTTATGATGAGGTAATTACAGAGCTCAGCAAAAAACAAGCGGAAGCTTCAAAAAAATAGACATTGCATATTTTTAAATCCCGCAAACGTTTAATGCTATGCGGGTTGAAGTTCCCTCTCCCCTGGAGAGGGTTGGGGTGAGGCTTCTTGCTATTTCAAATATTTATCCAGCCAGTCAAAAAACACACGCTGCCATAAAATGCTGTTTTGCGGTTTGGTTACCCAATGCCCTTCGTCAGGAAAATACAGAAACCGTGCAGGAATATTTTGAACACGGGCAGCAGTAAATGCTTCCATTCCCTGCCCAAGCGGAACGCGAAAATCTTTTTCGCTATGAATAACTAATATAGGAGTATCCCAGCTGTTAATATAATCGTTCGGTGAAAACTGCTGGAAGCTTTTGTTATCGGGATTTTTCCAATACGCTCCTTCTAAATCAAAGTCAGGAAACCACAATTCTTCAGTGGTTCCGTACATGCTTTTCAAATCAAATACCCCGCAGTGCGAAATAAACGCTTTAAACCTTTTTTCATGATGACCGGCTAACCAATAAACCGAATAACCACCAAAGCTTGCACCCACCGCGCCTAATTTATCTTTGTTCACATATGGCTCTTTACTCACATTATCAATTGCTGATAAATAATCTTTCATGCACTGCCCGCCCCAATCGCCCGAAATTTGCCGATTCCATTCTGTACCGAAAGAGGGTAGCCCCCTACGGTTAGGCGCCACAACAATGTAGCCATTTGCAGCCATCAGTTGAAAATTCCAGCGATATGAAAAAAACTGGCTTACAGTGCTTTGCGGTCCGCCCTGGCAATACAATAGTGTCGGATATTTTTTCGATGCATCAAAATTTGGAGGATAAATTACCCAGGTTAAAATTTCCTTTCCATCAGTTGCTTTCACCATTCTCTTCTCTACTTTTCCCATTTTTATTGAACCGAGAATGTTTTTATTGGTGAATGTAATTTGTGTTGCCGAACCATCCTGAACATTTATTTTAAATAATTCTGTTGGCTGGCTTATGGACATTCGCGCAGCAATCATAACCGTTTCTTTTCCTGAACCTGCATGAGTGAACGATTGGTAATCGGCAACATCCGATGTAATTTGCCGGATAGGCAACCCCGATCGTAACCTGAAATCATATGCCCAAACCTGGTCGGTGGCATTGATTCCAGAAATAAAATAAATCAGGTTTCCGTCTTTGTTCCAGTCGGCTTGTTCCACGCTATAATCAAAACCGGTTGTCAGTTCTTTTTTTTCTTTCGAAGTAAAATCATAAACAAAAATCCGGTTGCGGTCGGCTTCATACGTTGGGATTGCCATGCTCAGCCACTGTATTTTTTTTCCGTCAGGTGAAAAACGCGGGTTTACATCGTAGCCATCCATCCCTTGTGTCAGGTTGGTTGTTTTTCCCGAACCGGTTTCGTACAAATAAATTTCCGAATTGGTGCTGGCAGCATACTCCGCTCCTGAAAGTTTTTTACACGTATATGCAATCCATTTTCCATCGGGACTTATGTCAATTTGTTCACTTCCTCCATTGGGTTTCAAAGGCGACTCATAAGGTTCTTTAGCCATCACATCAACGGGGGTGCCCTGTATTTTACCATTCGTTAATTCAGCGGTAAAAATGTGGCTGTAGGCTCCGTCATTCCAAACATTCCAATGGCGGTACATCAAATCATCATAAACCCTTGCTGTAGCTTTTGGAAGATCAGGATAAAGTTCATTGCCCATAAATTTTTCTGTTTTCACATCGCTGTAAAACCAAAATCGGTTTCCCGATCCGGCAAAACCGTAACCATTCACATCTTTTTCAAGAAATGTGATTTGTGTTTTTGCCGAACCATCCACATTAATTTCCCAAAGCTGGATGGTTCCGTTTTTATCGGGAGTGAGAAAGGTGATTTTCTTGCCATCGGGTTGCCATCGGGCATCGGTTTCATCAATAACATCCGAACAAAGTTTTATCACGATACCCTCAGCAAGGCTTAATAAATTGATATCGGAATTTCCTTTGTTTTCAGCTACATTAAAGTTGCGGATGCTGTATAAAACCATTTTACCATCAGGGGAAACCCGGGGGTTCGAAATTCTGCCCAATTTCCACAACATTTCGGGCGATAATGCATTTTGAGATATGCCGGCAATCGGAAGCCAGGTTAACAGGACTATTACAAGCTTTTTCATAATACTTTTGTATGATTTTTTAATTGATTTTTCGGAGGGTAAAGATGTTAAAAAAATATTTAATAAAATTTTTGTTTAAACTTTGGCTGATTCAACTATATTTCCTATTTTCGTTTTGTTAATTTATAGGCTAGGCTATTCAAAGGAAGCTGTTCGCCAAAATCTTTAATAAATTAGCAACCGATTGCATACTTTTAAACCATCTAAATTGTTTAACCATATAATTATTTCAATTATGAAAATGAATTCTACTTTATCCAAAATCAAAAAAAGGGTATTGTCGCTAACGTTAGTTAGTACGCTCGTCCTCCCGCTGTCAGCGCAGGTTGTAATGACTGAGGGTTTTGATCAGACCCTGCCTCCGGCAGCGCCATGTAATGTACCGGCACAAAATCTTCCCTTTGGCTGGAACCAGGGAAAAATTGTGGGCGCCAGCATTTACAATGTTTTTGACAGGCTTGCCTGTGCAACCAATCCTGCTGTGCCAACGCCCCGCACGGGTGCCGGCATGTGCCGCTATCGGGCGTATCTTGCGCCTGCCGGTGAAAAGGCGTACATGGTTTCAAAAGCGTATGATTTTTCTGCCCGGCCTGCGGCAACGACTTCTCTTTTTAGTTTCTGGATGTTCAGGGATAACGTTTCTTTCCAGGCAAATGCTGATAGCATTACGGTTTGGATTAATACAGTACCAACTTTAACTGGCGCAACCTGCCTGACAGATACCGTAAATGGATTATTTACTATAAATCGTTCCTGTGCTTTAGCTCCGGTGCCTGTTGTAAACCCGGGATGGAATATTTACTACTACAGGATTCCTGCCAGCCCAGCCGCTTCAGGATGGAACGTTTCCAAAGTATATGTATTTATTAAAGGATGCAGTCGTTTTGGAAATGACATACTCCTTGATGATTTTTAAATTACTAACTACCCGAGCGCCCAAAAAATTACCTCCTGCGATTTTAATAATCAAAAAAATGCGAATATAGGTGCAGGCACTTCGGCC
>JBIOHJ010000009.1:0-43082 GCA_044448905.1 Bacteroidia bacterium
ATAAATCCCTCCATGATTAAGAAGGGCTCATACACTTCTTCGATTGTTCCGCTTTCTTCGCCTACGGCTGTTGATATGGTTGTGATTCCGACAGGCCCTCCTTTAAATTTATCAATGATGCAGGATAAAATTTTATTGTCCATTTCATCCAAACCGTAAGCGTCCACGTTTAGTTCCTTTAATGCATATTGCGAAATTTTTAAATCAATCGAACCGGTTCCTTTTATTTGTGCAAAATCGCGCACTCTTCTCAGTAAGGCATTTGAAATTCGGGGAGTGCCACGACTTCTTCGGGCAATCTCAAAAGAAGCATCTTCTTCAATTTTTATTTTTAAAATTTCTGCAGAACGCAATACAATTAGCTGCAAAAGTTTTGCATCATAATATTCCAATCGTGATGTAATCCCGAATCGGGCGCGCAAAGGTGATGTGAGCAATCCAGATCTTGTTGTGGCTCCGATCAGCGTAAAAGGATTTATTTTTATTTGTACGGATCGCGCGTTGGGTCCGCTGTCAATCATAATATCAATACGGTAATCTTCCATTGCCGAATAAAGATATTCTTCCACAACAGGACTCAATCTGTGAATCTCATCAATAAACAAAACATCATTTGGCTCGAGGTTGGTAAGCAACCCTGCAAGATCACCGGGCTTATCTAAAACCGGGCCTGATGTGGTTTTTATTTTTACTCCTAATTCGTTGGCAAGAATATTGGCAAGCGTTGTTTTGCCCAGGCCGGGAGGTCCGTGCAGTAGAACATGATCCAATGCTTCGCTTCGCTGTTTGGCGGCTTCGGCAAAAACTTTAAGATTGCTTACTACGCTTTGCTGCCCTGTAAAATCGGAAAACTCAAGCGGGCGCAAAACTTTTTCTATCTCGAGCTCGGCAGCGGTGAGATTGTCGGTTGCGGGATTAATATTTGGATTCAATGACAAAGTGATTTGTATAAAAGCAAAAGTATCCTTTAAAAAACAATTTGCAAAAAAGATATTTCCATAATTAAGGTAAACATCAATTTAATTTTTCCGTTTAATTGTTTAACCATTTGCTTTAATTTGCTTTGTCGTTGAACATTAAACATTAAACATTATCATTGAACTCCCTCAGAAAATATTTATTTTTTTTCATTCTGCTGCTTGTTAATGTAACCACTCACGCACAATCCTGGGAGGTTGGCGGCAGGGTGATTGACAAATTAACCCGCGAGCCGATTGCGTATGCATACATCTCGGCAGTTGGCGATACTTCGTTTACGTTCAGCGATATCAGCGGGCATTATTTTATCCGAATCAGCAAAAAAACCACAGCCATATCCGCTATGGCTGACGGTTATGTTACGGCAAAAATAGCCGTTAGCAGCTTTAAACAGCTTACAGTAAATTTTGAACTCACCGCCAACGCGAAAATGCTGGCAGAAAAAGCACGCACCGAAGGCGAACGCCCCGTTGACTGGTACGTGAAAAAAATAATTGAGAATAAGGATAATAATGATGCAGAGAACAATGATTATTTCAGCTACCGTTCGCACGAAAAAATGGAATTTGATTTAACCGACATTGACGAAAAAGTAAAACAGAAAAAAATGATGCAGCCGTTTGCTTTTATGTTTGAGAATATGGATACTGTTTTTTCGAATGCCGCACCGTTTCTTCCGTTCTTTTTTACCGAAACACTTTCGGAGGTATATCATAGAAACAACCCCAAACAAAAACGCGAAATTGTAACTGCCAGCCAATCGGCAGGTGTTGAAAACCTCACCATCATACAACTGCTCAAAGATATTTACCGCGATATTACCATTTACGATAACTACATAAACATACTGGGGAAAAGTTACATAAGCCCCGTATCGGATGAGGGCATTAAGCACTATAAATATTATATAACCGACAGCACCTACGTGGGCAATCGCTGGTGTTTTAAAATTGTTTTCAAGGCGAAAAAGAAATATGAACCCACGTTTAACGGTGAATTTTGGTTTCACGATACCACCTTTGCGCTGCAGCGTATTAACATGTTTCTTACCGAAGACGCCCTGCTGAATTTTGTGGATGAGTTTGCATACGTAAAAGTTTTTTCAAATGTGGGTTCAACCAAATGGGTTCCCGAACGCGAACAATTAGTGGTAAAATTTACGAACCGCGAAAAAGGTATGAGCATCATCGGGCGCAAATCAAAATATTATGCCGGTATAAAAATCAATAAGGCTCCGGATGAAGAAATTTTTAAAAGCCGTTCGTACATCCGCTTCCAGCCTTCCACATTCGATCACAATAATTTTTACTGGCGCGACAACCGCCTCGAAAAACTAACCGAGCGCGAGAAAGATATTTATGATCTGGTGGACACATTGAAAACGCTGCCCGCTTTCCAGGTCTATGTAGGTTTGATTGTGGTTGCCTTAACGGGATATGCCGAAATAGGGAAAATAAATTACGGACCCTGGTATCACCTGGTAAGCCGCAATGATGTAGAAAATGTACGCTTCCGCTTTGGCGGACGTACGAATGATAAATTCAGCCCATATGTTCAGTTGGAAGGATATGGCGCCTACGGAACGCGTGACGAAAAATTTAAATACATGGGTGGCATACGTTATACGCTGCAGCGAAAACCGTTTAAAGCCATCGGCTTCCAGTATAAAAATGATTATGTGCAGCCCGGTTTGCATGAATCGTATTTTAAAGACGAAGGATGGATTGTAATTTTATTTAAACGCAACCCTTCTGATAAGCTGTCAAAAGTAATTTCACATAAACCATATTTTGATGCCGCTTTCCGTTCGGGGTTATCCATGCGCGTTCAGTACCTGCGCAACCATTACACTCCATTGGGAAGCATAGATTTCTCTTATTATCCTGATGTAACGAAGCCCGAACCCAAAGAGGATTTAATTGTTTCGGAACTTTGGTTTAACTTCCGCTACTCATACCGCGAAAAGTTTTTAGAGAAAAAATACAAACGTGTTTCACTCGGTTCCGATAACCCGGTGTTCCAGTTAAATTATATACGCGGTTTACCCGGGTTTTTAGACGGTGAATTCAATTACACCAAAATTGCCATCCGCGCCACGCAAAAATTAAAACTGTTTCCTTACGGCTATCTCAATTACAGCATCGAAGGAGGCAACGTATTTGGCACCGTACCCTACCCGTTATTATATGTGCATCGCGGAAATGAATCTTATATTTTCGATTATACCGCCTTTAATCTCATGAACAATTATGAATTTGTTTCTGACCGGTACGCGAGCCTTATAGCGGTGCACCATCTTGACGGGTTCATTATGCGGAGATTGCCGTTAATCAGGAAACTTAACTGGCGCGAAATTTTTTCAGCACGTGTTGTATTTGGCCATCTTTCTGATGAAAATAAAAACATTCTTGTTGACCCGACATCTGTTTCGGGTATAGGAAACACACCTTACATTGAAGCGGGTGCGGGGCTCGAAAATATTTTTAAGCTCCTCCGCATTGATGCCTTGTGGCGGATAACCTACCGCGATAATCCTGACGCATCCGATTTCGGAGTTCGTGCAAGTTTGCAGTTGCTGTTTTGATTTTTTATTGACTATTGACTATTGACTATTGATTTGATGTAATTTCGTTTCCTGATTTTAAATCGTAAATCACAAATGCGCTTACGTTCCGAAAATTTAGTGAAAATTTACCGCAAACGTTCCGTAGTTGATCACGTATCGGTTCATGTCGACCGTGGTGAGATTGTCGGGTTGTTGGGACCTAACGGTGCGGGTAAAACCACAACATTTTACATGATTGTAGGATTGATACGCCCGTTTGAAGGAAAAATATTTTTGGATGAGGAGGAAATTACCAAAGAGCCGATGTACAGGCGGGCGCAAAAAGGAATCGGGTATCTTGCACAGGAAGCTTCGGTATTCCGCAAACTTACAGTTGAGGATAATATAAAAGCAGTTTTAGAAATGTCGAAACTCTCAACACATGAACAGCATGATAAATTAGAAAAGCTTCTTGACGAATTCGGTTTACAAAAAGTAAGAAAAACCCGTGGCGATTTGTTATCGGGGGGTGAAAGGCGCAGAACTGAAATTGCCCGCGCCCTCACTGTAGATCCGAAATTTATTTTACTTGATGAGCCATTTGCCGGCATTGATCCCATTGCTGTTGAAGACATCCAGGTTATTGTACGCAAGTTGAAAGAAAAGAACATCGGCATTCTCATTACCGATCATAACGTGCATGAAACATTAAGCATTGCCGACCGTGCTTATTTATTGCACGAAGGAAAAATCCTTAAATCAGGAACAGCAAAAGAATTATCAGAAGACGAACAAGTTCGCAGAGTTTATCTTGGACAAAATTTTGAACTGAGAAATTGAAAAGTTTATTGCAACTCCTTAATAACCCCCATCACTTCATCTGCAAATTTTTCAGAACCGGTATGGGTAAAATGGCAAATATCGTTGAAGTATTTTTTTCCTTTGGGTAATTTTGTTTCCATGTCAATGAATAAAACATTTCCCGCATTTGTTACGGCAAGCTGCTTAACAATACGGTTATGCATTTCAATTCCTGCCACTACATTTTCCGGCTTTCCCCAAATTTCAACCGGGCTTCCGTGATTTGAATAATCAAGCGACTTTGATTTGAATTTTTCAAGCGAATAATTTGCCGGAAGGTAATACGCCAACGTCATCAGCAGAAGTTTTTCATTTTTCTTTTTTGAAAGGTCTATAATGCCCGATAAGTTTTCTTTATACGTTGTTTGCGCTTTTAACACGCTGCCATAATCCATCCATTCTTTATTAATTCCATACAGTGAAATATTTTTCGAAAAGCCAAAATAATCGTCCAGGTAAATAAGACAATACTCCAGTGTATATGGCAATGCTGTAAAACAAATTTCCTTATGCCTGCGAAGCGCATGTAACTGTTTATACCAAACATAATGAGAAAAATCATTTTTAAAAACGTCCGTTGGGCAATTATTAGCCCTTGATTCATTAATCCCGCTGTAAAACAAAACCAAATCAAATTTTTTGTCTTTTAAAAATTCATACTTGAAATAACTGTCCATCGAAGTGTGTCCGGCAGTGGACAAATTAAAAATTCTGAAATCAAGGTTGGTGTCTTCTTTAAGTTTTTCAGCTAAAACGGTTTCAAAATCTCCCCAGCTTCTTCCTAATGAAGAGGCATCAAGAATCAACACATCAAAATAATTTTCTTTTGTTGTTTTTTTATTTTCAACTGATTTGAGCTCAGGATAAAAATTGCAAATAAACTTTGATGTGTTAAAAAAAGAAGCATTAAAATAAATGCTCCAGTAAGTTCTTGAAATAATTTCGGCAAAAAAGAAAAAAAACGAAAAGGCAAATAAGATTTTTAAAAAAAGTTTTTTCGTTCGCAGAGGATGTGGGGTTCCGGAAACTTTTTTAATTATCGTGTTTCAGTTCAAATGAAAATGTTTCCATTATAGGATTCGCCAAAAGTTTTTTGCAGGCTTCTTCAACCTTTTCGTGTGCTATTTCTTCAGAGGTTGCTTCTACTTCAAGCGTAATGTGCTTCCCGATACGCACATTTTCTATTTCTGGAAGGTTTAAATTTTTCATGCTTCCGGTTACAGCTTTCCCCTGCGGATCAAGCAAAGCTTTCAATGGCATAACAGTAATACTTGCTGTAAATTTCATGTTCAGGCACCTGCCCGCTTTAGCATTGAATTATTAATGATTGATAAAATAATATATAAAAATACAATTAACGGGATGGCTGCGAAAATAAAACGTATAAGCAGCATAACAGAAATAATAATAAAAATGTACTGGATTTTATTTTCTTTCCATCGCCAATTCGAAAATTTTAAAGCAAACAAAGGAATTTCCGAAATCATGAGTGCCGAAAGTACGATGGTTATTGCAATGATAAAAAACGGGTTGGTCAAAATAGGAGCCAGGTCCCACTGATCGTATTTAATTATCGGTATAAAAGAAGTTACAAAAATTCCCATTGCCGGAACCGGTAACCCGAGGAAAGATTTTGTTTGGCGCGAATCAATATTAAATTTTGCCAGCCTGAATGCAGCAAAAACTGTTATGATGAAAGGGAAATATTTAAGAATGGTGAAAAGAAAACCAATCGAAACTATTTCGTGCGACTGGGGGTAATTGGTAATAAGCCTGTGTAAAACCATTCCGGGAACTACTCCAAAAGTTACAACATCAGCCAGCGAATCCAGTTGTTTTCCAAAATCCGAATACGCGTTAAGAGCTCTTGCGGTTAGCCCGTCAAAAAAATCAAATAAACCTGCCAGTAACACTACACTGATCAGAAGCGGTGCATTCAAATCAAACAGGCTTACAAGCGCCAGGCATCCGCAAAGGAGATTAAGGCAGGTAAAAACATTGGGTAAATTCTTTTCGGAAAACATGATTGGCAATGAAGGTTGCAAAAGTAATTATTTGATTCAGAAAGCGAAGCCGTTAAATCATACAAATGTATGGCTCCGGATTTGAATTTGTGGTATGCTTATTTTACTACCTTTGAACTGTGAACTTTAACCTAAAAAGAAAGTATAAATACTACTAAGAAGGGAGACAACACAATAAATTAACGAAAGTTGCGTTAATGGCATGTTTAACCTTCAAATCTAAACTTATGTTAAGAAAAATTGCAGTTTTCCTATTACTTTCAATAATAACCGTTTCAGCTTTTGCGCAACCAAAATACAGCAACGAATTTCTTTCGATAGGTGTGGGTGCAAGAGCTTTAGGAATGGCGGGCGCACAGGTGGCTTCGGTTAACGATGTAACGGCCGGATTCTGGAATCCGGCAGGTTTATGTCTTGCCAAAGGCGACATTCAGTTGGCATTAATGCATAATGAATACTTTGCCGGTATTGCAAAATTTGATTATGCAGCAATTGCTGCACCCATTGATGCAACCCGAACAGCAGGGCTTTCTGTTATTCGTTTTGCAGTGGATGATATAATTGACTCTACTGAACTTATTGATGCGAATGGTAATATAGACTGGGACCGCTTGAAATCATTTTCGGCAGCCGATTATGCATTTCTCTTTTCTTACTCAAAAAAAACAACAATTGAAGGCTTTCGCTATGGCGGAAATTTTAAAATCATTCATCGCAAAGCGGGATCATTTGCCAGTGCCTGGGGTTTTGGGCTTGATGCGGGTGTGCAGTACGAAAAAAATAAATGGCAATTTGGCGCATTTGGCAAAGACCTCACCTCAACATTTAACGCATGGACATTTAACACCGAATCGCTCGAAGAAGTTTATAAACTTACCGGGAACGAAATTCCGGAAAACGGGCTGGAAGTAACTTTACCGAAATTAATTCTTGGAGTGGGCTACAAAACCAATCTTTCGAAAAAGTTTACTTTACAACCTGAATTAAATTTAGACGTGACATTTGACGGCAAAAGAAATGTGCCGATAAAAAGCGATCCGGTGAGTGCTGATCCGCATTTGGGTCTTGAACTTGGCTATTCTGATTTTATCTTTTTGCGCGCAGGTGTCGGAAATATTCAAACGGTAAAAGAAATAGAAGGAGGCACTTCAACAATTATACAGCCTAATATGGGTATCGGGCTGAAGTTAAAAAATGTTTCGATCGATTATGCGCTGACCAATTTAGGACAGGCTGGCGAAGTGTTATATTCAAATGTCTTCTCTTTAAAAGTAAGCATCTTTAAACAAAAAAAATTATCCGAACAGGCTAATTGAAAAACTTAAATGTGTTTTAAAAATTTGATTTGAATGAAAAAACTCTACGTAGCGTTTTTAGTTTTTGCACTTGCGGTTTCCGATACTTTTGCGCAGAATCCAAACTCCTGGATAGTTTTCGGAACAAACAATCTGTATTCAGAGCAGCAGTACGTAAAAATAAAAATATGGCAGGAAGGCATTTACCGGCTCTCGTTTAGTGACATCACCCAGTTTCCCCAGTTTTTTCCTCCCGGAAATTTTGATCCCAGAAGGCTGCAGATTTTTCATGAAGGGAAAGAACAGGCTATTTTGGTTTCGGGCGAAGCAGATGGTATGTTTGACAGCACCGACTATGTGGAATTTTATGGCAAGCCAAATGACGGAACTTTTGATACCCAGCTTTATGATAGTGCATACTTTCATGTAAATCCTTATTACAGCTTATTTAACGATACATCAGCCTATTTTTTAACGCTGAATATTGCCCCCCTTGCCCAAAACAAAAGAATGATTCCTGCATTTGACAGTAATTTTTTAAATTATCCAATTGCAAATTATGTAATGAATGATGCGGTGCAGAGTTATCATAGTGAATATAATTCCGGGTACCGGAAACCTTATGTTGAAGTTTCAATTGATGCTTCGTATTCAAATGGCGAAGGATGGTCGGGAGTTTTTTTTGGAACCGGAGGCTTGACGCTTAACTTGTCAACTCCAAAGGCGTATGGCGGAACCGCACCTGCTCCAATAGCAAGCACCGTAATAATGGGTACAAATCATGATGGTTATATGCGGGACTGGAAAATAGAAGTGGGCTTAAGCATACTTATCAATTCTGTATCGTATTTGGCTTATACAGTAACCCCGGTTCAAAATACAATCAACATTTCATCTTTGATGAGCGGAACAGCTGAATTTAAATTTACATCAAACTCCACAACCCCCAATACCGAAAGAAACACTGTTCCGTTTGTACGAGTGGTTTATCCGCGCATATTAAATTTTACCGCTGAGAATTCAGCTTTTCAAAAATTTACTATTCCGGCTTACCAATTCTTAAATAAAACCCGCCTAGACATTAGTGGTTTTCTTCCCGGCAATTCAGCTACACGCTGGTTATATGTATTTAGCGGTGATTCGATTTACAAAGTAAATGTTGACTCAGGTTCCGTTTACCAAGCGCTTGCCCCCACTTATGGCAGCGATAAATTCGCTTTGCTGATAACAGATGCTTCCACTATTACAACCGGGGGATTTACGATGGCTCCGATTTCGTATGATGCAAATAATCCCGGCAAGTTTCATAATTATAATCACGCAAGTGTTACCAATTCCGATTACCTGATTGTAACTCATTCAAGCCTGATGGCTGAAGCAAATAGTTATAAAGTGCACAGGCAATCTGCTGCCGGTGGTTCGTTTAATGTTTTGCTGACCGATATAGGGGAGTTGTACGACCAGTTTGCATGGGGAATTGAAAAAAATCCGCTCTCTATAAGAAACTTTGCAAAATTCACAATTGACACTTTTGATACTGTTCCAAAATATATTTTCCTCATCGGAAAATCTTTATATCCGCATATTCCCCGGGTGCTGCCCGTGTATTTTCCGCTTGATTTGGTTCCAACTTATGGTGACCCTGCTTCAGACATGCTGATGGTTTCACGCTTTTCACCCGATACAGTTTTTCATCCTGCCATTGCCATTGGGCGCCTTGCTGCGCGAACTCCCGCTGATGTAACCATGTTTCTTAATAAGATGATTGAACACGATGCAGCGGTTGAATTATCACAAACCGATCCGCAGGAATGGATGAAACAGGTTTTGCATTTTGGCGGAGGAAGGTATGCAAGTGAACAGGGTACAATAGCAGATCATCTTGATGAATATAAAAGGATTATTGAAGACACTTTATTTGCAGGACACGTTACCACATTCCTAAAAACATCAACCGATCCCATTCAGCCCATTGTGAGCACTTATTTGCAAAATCTTATTGACACCGGGGTAACGCTGATGACTTTTTTTTCGCACGCTGCCGGGTCTACATTTGATATTAATACTGATGCACCTACTAACTACCACAATACAGGACGTTATCCTGTAATTTTAGCCAACTCCTGTTTTATTGGCGATATACATGTGCCTAACAGGCAGGCAAGCGAAGATTTTATATTGCAACCATCAAAAGGAGCTATCGGGTTTATTGCATCTCCAAATACAGGTTACATTTCTGACCAGTATGCGTACGGACTTTCGTTTTATAAGCAATTATCCTATTACAGTTACGGGCAGGGCATTGGCGATTGTATGAAAAATTGCATTGACGCGGTTTGGAGTTCAGGGTTGTTGGCTGAAGAATATAAAAAATCGGTTACCATGGGAATGACTTTGCATGGCGACCCCGCTATGAGACTTTACAACCAGCAAAAACCCGACCTGGCAATTAGTAAGCCCGGTATTTCATTTACACCTGCACAGGTTACTACCGATCTTGCTTCGTTTACCATTAATGTTGCCGTTAAAAACCTGGGGCGCGATAACGGGCAGGATAATCTTGTGCGCATTATACGTAAGTACCCTGATGGATATCCCGAAAGGATTTTTGATACCCTGCTTAGCGGTTTGCCATTTTTAGATACATTAAAAGTTACCATACCAATGGATTTTGTGCATGCTGCCGGAAAAAATACTTTTATTGTTGAAGTTGATTTTCCGCACGCAATTGACGAAATTAAGGAAAATAATAATTTAGAACCGGTTGATTTGATTATTCTCTCAAGCGACATTGTTCCGGTTTATCCTGCAAAATATTCTATAGTTCCCATTGACTCCATTAATGTAAAAGGCTCTACTTCCAATTTATTTTCAGCCGCAAAACCATACCGTTTCGAAATTGATACAACCGACAGGTTTAACAGCCAGGCACTGCGCGTTACTGTTATTACCAGCACAGGCGGAATTGTGCAATGGCCATTACCTTTCAAATTAATTCCTAATAAAGTTTATTATTGGCGCACAGCAAACGATTCTATTACTTCGGCTGATACAACCATATCAAGCCGTTATTCCTGGAACGAAAGTTCGTTTATTCATATTCCCGGGAAAACCGGCTGGTCGCAGGCACACTATTCCCAGTTTAAAGAAGATAAATTCCAAAACATTATTTATAGAAATAATTATTGGTCGCTTGATACCACATTTACATTTGTAGATATTGCTTCGAAAATATGGGCAAAAAATTCGCTCACTCCTTATGCCGACCCTACGCATCCGGTCGAGTTTGGAGTGGATTTTGAATTACGGGATTATGCAGGTTGCGATGGGAGTATTCATATCGCAATATTTGATCCCATTACTTTAGAAAACTGGACTACCGCAGATCATTATCTTGGAAATTTTAATCAATGGGATCCTGTTTGCTATTGCGGATATACCTGCGGAGGAGGTCAGCCCGGTCGCTCACGTCCTGATAATTTTTTTACGTTTTATTTTAATGCTCCTCAGCAAATGCTTAGTCTGCAACATGCGCTGGAAGATTCGATTCCTAACGGGCACTATGTACTTGCATATTCTTATAAACCGGTGCATTATGAAATGTGGGGATCGTTATTACAAACTTTCCAGGATACTTTAGGAAGTCAATATATAACACCTGTTGATACTCCTCAATGGTGGCAGCCGTTTATTTTAATTACCCAAATGGGTGATACTTCTGAAACAATCGAAATATTAGGTGATTCCATAAATACTGATATCTATCTCGAAAAACTAATTGGCGGGAACTGGGATAAAGGATTTATTACTTCGGTAACCATAGGCCCTGCAGCAAGCTGGACAGAGCTGCACTGGGATCATTTTAATATAGAAGGATCTTCGCCTCCTGATGTTATTTCGCTTGATGTAATCGGTATTAAGGCAAACGGAGACGAAACCGTTCTTATTGATGACCTTTCACCGATTTATGCCGATTCGGTTCTCAGCAATGTTATAATCGCTTCGCAGTATCCATATTTAAAATTAGAAGCGTATTTACAGGATGAGGTAAATACAAATCCTCCTCAGCTTATCCGCTGGCAGATTTATTACGAAGAAGTTCCCGAAGGTGCTCTCAACCCAAACCGTCATCTCGTACCTAATCCGTTAGTTGCTGAATTGCAACAAGGCAACAATTACAATTTTGCCATTGCTTTTGAAAACATAACAAATGTAAACTTCAGCGACAGCATGCTGGTTGATTTTTTTCTTATTGACGCGAATAATACGAGAGTGAATATTTCCTCTCCAAAATACGATACTTTAAATGCCGGTGATTATTTAATTGCCAGTACCACCTTCAGCACGCTGAATCATCCGGGAACAAATACTTTATGGATTGAAGTAAACCCGCGAAATGACCAGCCCGAGCAACAACATTTCAATAACCTTGCTTCGTGGACATTTAATGTGAGTCGTGATATTACAAATCCTATTCTCGATATAACGTTTGACGGGCAGCATATACTGGATGGCGATATTGTTTCTGCCAAACCATTTATCGAAATCAAGCTGAAAGACGAGAACCAGTTTTTAGCATTGAATGATACCAATAAATATAATGTGATCATTACCGATCCATCGGGAAAATTAACCGCACCGTCTTTTGAACTCGCACCCTATGTAAGCACCGATAACTCGAGAATAAAATGGACACCTGCCGTGCTGCCCGATAACAGCTTTAAGATGGAATATAATCCCGGTTTCCCCGAAGACGGAATTTATTTTCTCGAAGTGCAGGCAAGTGACGAGAGCGGAAATTTATCAGGAAAAAATTCCTATAAAATTTCTTTCGAAGTAATTAACCGTCCCACCATTACCGAATTTGTAAATTATCCGAACCCGTTCTCCACTTCCACGCGGTTTGTATTTGTACTTACGGGTTCCGAAGTTCCGCAGGAATTATTAATCCAGATTTTAACCGTTAGCGGAAAAATTGTACGCGAAATTACACAGGAAGAAATCGGGCCTATTCACATCGGAAGAAACATCAGCCAGTATGCGTGGGATGGAAAAGACAGTTATGGCGACCAGCTTGCCAACGGAGTATATTTTTACCGTGTTCAAACCCGCCTCAATAAAAAATCCATTGAGCATCGCGAAACCGAAGCCGATAAATTTTTCAAGAAGGGTTTTGGTAAGATGTATTTGATGAGGTAGTTTGGATATCCCGGGAATTCGGGAGTATACCTGAGGTAAGAGGTATTTAAGTTACTTTTATGAAACCAAACATGCTATGTTTATTTTCGCACGGGCATTTGCATGTTATCACAAAAAAATAAAATTGCTTTTTTAATTATTGGAGCCTGCGCTATTATTGCAGGATTAACTATTTACCTCACCTCGCTGAATACCTTTTTTGCTTCCGATGATTTTATTGTACTCGATAATTTAATAAAAGGAAATTTAGTTTATGGCACTGCCTTCCGCCCGCTTTCGAACCTCAGTCTGTTTTTAGATTATAAAATTGCGGGGCTGTCACCGTTCTGTTATAAGATAATAAGCCTGTTAATTCATATAATAAATTCATTATTAGTTTTTGCTTTTGTAAAAAGCGTTTTGAATTTGATTAAAGCAGGAAATGTAAAGTTGGCTGCAATGACTTCCTCGGTTTTGTTTTTTCTTTTTCCATTTCATCTCGAAGCAATAACCTGGATAACCTGCAGGGGAACGTTATTAGCAACTTCCTGTTTCCTGCTTGCTGTAATTTTTTATTTAAAAGATACGCTGGTTTCAAAAGCGGTTTCCATTCTGCTTTTTTCTACCGGAATTTTTTTTTACGAATCCATTTACGTTTTTCCGTTCATTGTGCTTTTGATAGAATGGTATAAAGGGTTTTCATTAAAAAAAATAGCCGGTTATTTCAGCGGGCTTGCTTTGGTATTTCTCCTTTATACATTAGTAAAATATTTTTATACATCAGCCTTTGTAAGCACCTGGTTTGCCGAAACCCTTCAGCACCTTTCCATTCAACAAACCGCTAAAAACATTTTCATTTCTTTTTCCAGATGCTTTTTACCCCCTCACGAATCAACTCTGAGATTTGTATTGCTGTCCGTTATTTTAATATCAATTATTATTGGGGGTATTATCAGGTCCCAAAAAAATAATTCACAAAATCCCATATTATTTTTTGCAGCGTTTATTTTCATTTCACTCATCCCGGCTTTCATTATTGGTACCGATTCGCACGATATCGAGGGGGCTCGGTTGCTTTATCTTCCGGCTGTTGCAACCTGCATGGCAATTTCTTTTTTAATAATTAAAATTGCAGAGAAGAATAATCTTTCCGGAATAATTTCATTCGCAGGCGTTGCAATTTATTTTCTTTTTTATTTATTTCAATACTGCAGCGAGTGGAAAACTTCAGGAAATGTTTCCGGTTCTGCAATAAAAAAAATAAATGAGGCTCACTTTACCGGCAAACTCTATGTAATAGGATTACCACAACAATATAAAGGAGCCTTTATTTTCCGCAATGGATTTAATGAAGCAGTAAACCTGTTTTGTAGGGAGGCACAGGCTTCTCAAATAAAGATACTTTCAAAAAAAGAAATAAATAATATTGCCGATTATGAAACACCGGGAACAAATAACAAGGGTAATTATCAAATCGGGCAATTTGAAATTAATCTGGGGGATTCTACGATTCAGGGAAAAATGAAACCGGGCTATTACAAATTAAAATTACCCGAAGACAAGATTCTATATTTTAGTAAACACGAGGCAAAGTTTTTATTCAAATGATTCTTAAGTATGGAAATTAGAAAAAGAAAGGTACCGTTGTTTTTCTATGCAATGCTCGGGGGAGTTTTGTTCTGGCTCGCCTGGCCCTCACGCGGTTTTGCCCCTTTGTTGTTTATTGCATGGATTCCTTTGCTGTTAATAGAAGAACATTTTTATCAAAACCATTCAGGCAAAAAAGCAAAAAAAATATTCGGGCTGGCTTTCCTTTCTTTTTCTACCTGGAATATTTTATGCACCTGGTGGGTTTATAATTCAAGCGCGTTTGGAGCGGGATCCGCTATTATTATCAATTCTTTTTTAATGTCTCTCGTGTTCTTGCTCTTTCATTTTACACGATGCAAAGCAGGGAATGTTTTTGGATATGTCAGCTTACCAGTTTACTGGATTGCTTTTGAGCATTTGCACATGTACTGGGATTTGTCATGGCCATGGCTAACACTTGGTAATGGATTTGCTTCTTATTATAAATGGATTCAGTGGTACGAGTTTACCGGAGTGCTTGGAGGAAGCTTATGGATTTTGGTTGTTAATATTTTGTTGTTTCATTGTCTTCCCATTGTAACCGGAAACCGGAAAGTGAAAGCCCTACTCGCATTAATAGTTGTTCCGATTGTTATTTCGTTTATGCGATATTATTTTTATGAGGAAAAGATATCTCCTGTAAATGTTGCCGTTGTGCAGCCCAATATTGATCCGTACAATGAAAAATTTTCGGGGATGAGTTCGCAGGAACAATTGGCGAAGCTGCTCCGGCTTTCGGCTACTGTAATTGATAGTTCAACAAATTATCTGATAGCGCCTGAAACTGCTTTGCCAAGTGGTATCTGGGAAGAAGATTTACCCATTCATCCCGATATAAAATTGCTTCACTCTTTTATCAAACCATTTCCACAGCTCACTGTAGTAATTGGCGCAGCAACCAACAGGCAGTATGTAGAAGGAGAGCCTCACAGTGAAACAGCCCATAGGTTTAAAAAAAGTCCCGGGTGGTATGATTCATATAATACAGCCTTACAATTCGACAATTTTTCTGATTCCATCCAAACGTATCATAAATCAAAACTGGTTCCCGGGGTTGAAAAAATGCCTTACCCCACTGTATTTGGCATCCTCGAAAAATTTGCACTTGATTTGGGAGGCATGTATGGAAGCCTTGGTGTTGAAGATGAACCTAAAAATTTTATTGCTCATGATTCAATGAGAATTGCTCCGATAATTTGCTACGAATCCATTTACGGATATTATGTTGGGGAGTATGTAAGAAAAGGCGCCAGGCTTTTATGTATCATTACAAATGACGGTTGGTGGGGTGAAACCCCCGGTCACAGGCAGCATTTGCAATATGGAAGATTACGTGCAATTGAAATGCGCAGGGGCATTGCGCGCTCTGCCAACACTGGCATTTCATGTTTCATTAATCAGCGCGGTGATATTTTGCAACCCACAAAATGGTGGACCGATGATGCAATCAAAGCCACTCTAAATGCAAATGATGAAATGACTTTTTATGCAACACATGGTGACTGGCTTGCTAAAATTATGTTGGTCTTTTCTGCTATGTTTCTTTTGTTTTCCGTTTTCAGAAGAAAACGAAATGCGTAAGCTCTATTTTCAAAAAGTATGATTTGAATTGTGATAGATAAAATAAAAAGCAAATGCCACATATGGCAATAAAATTATAACTGCTGTAAACCAGGGTTTGTTGTTTATAAAAATAAATTTCGAAGACGCTTTTTCAATGGTCATTCCTCCTAAAATACATAAGGGAACAATCAGCATCATCCACATCCGGTCGAAAAGCAGTATCGGGGCCCAGCGTGTAATCGAAGAAGTCCCGAACCATAATAAGATAAGGAGACACACAAAATAAATTTTCCAGTAAAAGAATAAATTACCTTCTTCTTTGTTTTTTTCTTTGATAAAAAAAGCAGGTATCGCAAGCAAAATCAAAAATGTGTATCCATAATTTTCAAAAAGAAATTTTATTGGAGCAATGGTAAGCCGGTTTATTATTTCCATGCTGTTCATGGGCAGCACAAAAGCATCGTTATGATTTTTTTCAATGCTGTTGTAAATAAATAATCCATCTCCTTTTAACAGATAAGAAATTAAAAATATAATTCCGATGCACGAAACGAGCAATACATAAAAACTCTTCCAGAATTTTATTGAAGAGCCCTTTTTCAGATCAAAATATGAAATGACCATAGCAAAAGGCAGAATCAGCAGTATAATTTCTTTTGTAAAAAAACCAATTAAGAAAAATAAAATGCCAAGCAATGAATATTTTAAAAAATTGTTTTCTTTTTTTCTCCCCTCATAAATCATCACCACCATTAAAAATGCCCATAACGAAACTATTAAATCGGGAAATAAAACCGTTGAGTAAATTATTTGAATAATATTAAAAGACAACAAAATACTTGATGTGATTGCAAGAAGAAAATTAAACTTCAAAAGAAAAAAATATAAAAAGGCAATAGTTGCCATGCTGCACAGCAGCGGGAACAAGCTTACGGAATACGGATTATTTCCGAAAACCCGGATAAAAAAAAGAGAGGGCAGAATAATTCCCAGCCTGTGATTTTTCGGACTGTCATTCCATTCGTACACCCCGTTAACAATTTTCTCTCCTTCCTGTACGTAACACAAATCATCGGCATGAGGAACCGGGGGCTTTAATAAAATCCAGCAGAGGAAATGCAGAAGCAATATTGCAAATAGAAAATAAACAGGGTGTTTTATTTTGCGATTTGCTTCCAATACTAATTTATTTTTCTTCGTTTTCGGACGGGCAAGGACAATGTCGTTGTATTAACTTCGCACAAATATAAACCGAACAAGGTAGAAAATTCGGATAAGCGTGCAAAATGGTGTGAGGTTTATCCCGAACACGATAAGGATTTTATACTACTTTCGGGATACTTATTGATTTATGGAAAATTTTGATGTAACGGTTATAGGTTCGGGCCCGGGTGGTTACGTTGCTGCTATACGCTGTGCCCAGTTGGGAATGAAAACTGCAATCATTGAACGGTATCCGGTTTTAGGCGGTACATGTACCCACGTTGGATGCATTCCTTCCAAAGCATTGCTCGATTCATCAGAACATTTTTATAATGCATTTCATAAATTCAAAGAACATGGAATTGAAATTAAAGATGCGAAAGTGAATTTAGAGCAGATGATGAAACGGAAAACTAATGTTGTAAAACAAAACGGGGATGGATTAAACTTTCTGATGAAGAAAAATAAAATTTCTGTTTTTAATGGACACGGACGTTTTTCAAATACCAATACAATTGAAATTATAAAAGCTGACGACAGCAAAGAAAATATTCAGTCAGGTAAAATAATAATTGCCACAGGTTCAAAACCTGCATCACTTCCCGGAATATCAATTGACAAAAAAAGAATTATCACTTCAACTGAGGCGTTGAGCTTAATTGAAATTCCAAAACACATGACTGTTATTGGTGGCGGAGTAATCGGGTTAGAATTGGGTTCGGTATTCGCGAGGCTGGGTTCAAAGATTTCGGTAATTGAATATATGGACACTATTATTCCGGCAATGGACAGATCCCTCGGCAAAGAATTGCAAAAAGTATTGCAGAAAGAAGAGATGGAGTTTTTTCTTTCTCATCGCGTTCAGCAAATCAGTGTGAAAGGAAATGAAGTTACAGTCACAACTGAAAATCCGAAAAAAGAAAAGAAAGAATTCAATACTGATTATTGCCTGGTTGCTGTTGGAAGAAAACCATACATCGAAAATCTTGGATTGGAAAAAGCGGGAGTTAAAATTGATGAAAAAGGGAGAATTATTGTAAATGAAAACCTGGAAACGTCAGTAAAAAATATTTACGCAATCGGTGATGTGGTTCACGGAGCCATGCTTGCGCACAAAGCCGAAGAAGAAGGAGCGTTTGTGGCCGAAACAATTGCAGGGCAAAAACCCCACATCAATTATTTATTAATTCCAAATGTTGTTTATACATGGCCTGAAGTAGCAGCAGTCGGGTACACTGAAGAAGAATTGAAATTAAAAAAAACGAAATACAAAACCGGTATTTTTCCTTTTAAAGCAAGCGGGCGGGCCCGTGCCAGCATGGATACTGATGGCTTTATAAAAGTTTTAGCCGATTCAACGACTGATGAAATTTTGGGTGCACATATGATCGGTCCGCGTGCTGCCGATATGATTGCCGAAGCTGCGGTTGCAATGGAGTTCCGTGCATCGGCTGAAGATATTGCGCGCATCAGTCATGCACATCCTACCTATACCGAGGCATTCAGGGAAGCATGTTTGGCTGCATCAGGAAACAGGGCGATACATATGTAAAGTTTGCTGTTTGTCAAATTGATATGGCACGTACTTCTCGGCAGGATGTTCAGAAAATAAGTATCGAGAGATTGCTTGCGTTCAGCAATTCACAAAAATATTTTTGCCTGCTCAACAGCAATGATTTTGTTTTGAATGATAAATTACAATTAAATAAATATGATTTCCTCGCAGGTTGGGGTTGTGTTGATGAGGCGGTGTGTGAATCAAATGCAATTCAAAAATTAAATTTATTTATTCAGGAAAATTCAGGTAAATGGGTTTTTGGTTTTATCAGCTACGATTTTAAAAATGAAATTGAAAAACTTTCCTCTTCCAATTCGGATAATATTCAAATGCCGTTACTGCATTTTTTCGTTCCTGAATTTGTTTTATTAAAGCAGAATAAGGAGCAAATAATAATTTGCCAGGGTAAACAAAAAGTAAGCGAAGAAAAAATCATTGAAAATATTTTAAATCATAAAGAAAAAAAAATACAGAGCCCATCTTTTCATCTTTATCAGAAAATCACCAAAACAAAATATCTCGATACTGTTGAAAAAATAAAACAACACATTCAGTTTGGTGATGTGTATGAACTTACGTATTGCCAAGAATTTTTTGCAGATAAAGTTATTGTGTGGCCAGCCAATGTTTATGCATCGCTGAATATGATTTCACCGTCACCAATGTCCTGTTATTATAAACTTGGTGATAAATACTTGGTTTCTTCGAGCCCCGAACGGTTTTTAAGAAAAAAGGGGCAACGATTATATTCGCAGCCTGTAAAAGGTACAGCCCCAAGAGGTAAAAATACCAGGGAAGATGAACGCATGAAACTGCAATTATTCAATGATGAAAAGGAGCGTGCGGAAAATGTGATGATAGTTGATTTAGTTCGCAATGATTTATCAAAAGTCTCAAAAAGAGGCTCTGTTAAAGTGGAAGAATTATTTGGAACATATTCATTCAGTACGGTTCACCAGATGATATCAACTATTAGTTGTGAATTAAAAAGTGAAATTGATTTTACAGATATTATTAAAGCAACATTCCCGATGGGTAGTATGACGGGGGCACCTAAAGTCAGAGCCATGCAGCTGATAGAAGAATATGAAGCTACCAAACGTGGGCTATTTTCTGGTACGGTCGGATATATTTCGCCTGCCGGTGATTTCGATTTTAGTGTAATCATACGAAGCCTGCTTTATAATGCAGCAAATCGCTGCCTCTCACTCATGGTGGGCAGCGCCATCACAGCAAAATCAGATCCTGTATCCGAATACAATGAATGCCTGCTTAAAGCAGATGCAGCAATTGAAGCATTAAATAATTTGAAGAGCAAATCAAATAAAGCAAAATGATTACTTGCTGATTTAAGTCTCTCAGAGAAATTCGTTCAAAAAGTTTTCTTATCTTTCCCTCGTCATTGAAGCATGATATGATTGACGCTTTTAAAAGTTTTATAAAAGAAAAGAGACTTTTTTCTCCCGAAGATAAAATTCTTCTCGCAGTCAGCGGAGGGGTTGATTCGGTAGTTATGATGCATTTATTTTATTCCTGTGGTTTTAAATTTGGAGTAGCCCATTGTAATTTTCAATTGCGCGGCAAAGAATCCGACAAAGACGAACAGTTTGTAAAAAAAATAACAAAAAACTTTCAGGCTAATTTTTTTTACCGCAAATTCGATACGAAGAAATATGCTGAAAAAGAAAATATTTCCATTCAGATGGCTGCACGAAAGTTACGGTATGCCTTTTTTGAGGAAATACGGCAAAAGCATAAATTTAATTTTATTTCAATTGCCCATCATGCCGATGACAGTTCAGAAACAGTTTTGCTTAATTTAATCAGGGGAACGGGTATTGCAGGTTACCACGGTATATTGCAGAAAAATAAAAAAATAGTGCGCCCGCTTCTTTTTGCATCAAAAGAAGAAATTATGGATTACGCAACTGAAAATAAAATAAAATGGCGCGAAGATGCATCCAACAAATCGGATGATTATCTACGAAATAACATAAGACGGTCAGTTATCCCTAAACTAAAAGAAATCAATCCTTCATTTTCGCATAACATGCATCATCACATTTCACTGATGAGCGAAACGGAATCTTTGTATCGCGAATATATTTTGCAATTGAAAAACGACTTATTGAAAAAAAACGGGAACAATATTTTTATCGAAATAAGCGAATTGAAAAAACATCGTTCGGTTGCAACCCTTCTTTTCGAGCTGCTTAAAGATTATGGATATAACCACGAAACCGCTCTTGAAATTTTTGAAAACATCGATAGCCAGCCGGGTAAAAAGTATCTCTCCGCAAGCCATCATCTGATAAAAGACCGGGCACAATTGATTTTGGTTGCCAGCAATCCAAACGAAATTAAAGAATATGAAATAATGCCCGGCAGGACTTCATTTGACTGGGAGAAAAACAGGCTCATCCTGCGGAAATTTACCCTGACAAGTGATTTAAAAGAAGAAATTCTTTCGGGAAATATTAATGATAACAATTTAGCATACCTTGATGCCGATAAGATTAAATTTCCTTTGCTGGTAAGAACATGGCAGAAAGCCGATTACTTTTGTCCGCTTGGAATGCAGCATAAAAAATTGCTGAGCGATTATTTTATTGACAACAAATTTTCGCTGGCTAAAAAAGAAAAAACATGGCTGCTCGTTTCAGGAAACGATATTTGCTGGGTGATTGGAGAACGCAATGATGACCGGTATAAAATTACCGAAGACTCGTCAACCTGTTTGCAATTAACAATTGAGAAATTATGAATAATAACGAATTGCTTTTTGAGGAAAAACAATATCTTGGTTTCAATAAGTTTACACTTTTGCGCAATACAGTGCTCGCGTTGTTTTGTTTTATAGCGTATTACTATACTGAAAACCGCGAAGTTTTTGGCGACTTATTTTTTGTTGTAGGTTGTTCGATCCTGGTTCTTTCGGTTATTTTTTTATTCGTAAAACATCTTCACACCAAAGTGCATAAAGGAAGTTTGATTTTGGATGGAATATGGACTACACGAAAAGTTAAAATTGATTTGGGAGGCATCTTAAAAGCCGAAAGAATTCCCTATTCACAATATATGATTAACAACCCGGTTTATAATTTGCATATTAAAGGAGTTGTTCGTTTTTACACTATGGGAAAAGATGCAGTGAAACTTACTGATAAAGACGGGCTGATTTACCTAGTAGGTTCACAGAAAGCTGACGAATTGTTCCGGGTAATTAATAACCAGATCACCAATTGATTTCTTTTCAATTAATTTTGCCATTCCTAAACTAAAAAAAATATGAAAAAATGGATTACACTTGGAGCGCTTGTACTCCTTGCAATTGTTCTTTACAGGTTATTTGCCGGCACCTATAATAATATGGTAACAAAAGATGAACAGGTATCGGCACAATGGTCGAATGTTGAAAGCCAATACCAGCGCAGAATGGACCTTATTCCGAATCTTGTTAATACGGTAAAAGGGTATGCTGATTTTGAAAAATCAACACTTACTGCTGTTATTGAAGCCCGGGCATCGGCAACACAAATAAAAGTTGATCCGAAAAATCTGACACCCGAAACCATGCAGCAATATCAACAGGCTCAGGGGCAGCTAAGTGTTGCGCTCGGAAGATTATTGGCAGTGGCTGAAAGCTATCCCGAGTTAAAAGCCAACCAGAATTTTCTTGAACTGCAGGCACAGTTGGAAGGTACTGAAAACCGCATTGCTGTTGAACGGAATAAGTTCAATGAAACAGCAAGAGATTTTAATGTATATATTCGGAAATTTCCCAATACCCTTCTTGCAGGCATGTATGGATTTTCGAATAAATCTTATTTTGAATCGGATAAAGGTTCAGAAAAAGCTCCAAAGGTTCAATTCTGATTTTTGTGAAATCAAAAGAGTTTTTCACGAGCGAAAATCGTGATGCGATTACATCTGCAATCAAAGAAGCGGAAAAAATAACATCAGGTGAAATTCGTGTTTTTATTGACAAAAAATGTCCGGGAGATGTGCTTGACCAGGCGGCACATGTTTTTCATAAATTGAAAATGCACCAAACCAAAGAACGAAATGGTGTATTGATTTATGTTTCAATAAGCGACCATAAGTTTGCCATCATTGGTGATGCCGGAATTCATCAGCATGTGAAAGATGATTTCTGGAATAAAATTAAAGATGAAATGGCTGAACAATTCAGGAAAGGAAATATCACCGGGGGATTGAGTCATGCAATTCATGCAGCGGGCATAGCCTTACAAAAATATTTTCCCCGAATGAAAAATGATAAGGATGAATTATCAAACGAAATTGTTTTCGGCAATGATTAAAAAAAAATCCTCTGCGTTCTCTGCTCCTCTGCGTTCTCTGCGTGAAACATTTATTTTTCTTCTTTTCCCTTTACTTGTCTTCGCTCAGGAGTTTCCCGAAACCCCCAACCCGCCCCGTTTAGTAAATGATTATGCCGGGTTACTTTCTTCCAATGAAACAGCTTCGCTGGAACACAAACTAGTAGCATATAATGATTCCACTTCTACACAAATTTCTATTGTCATCATAAAAACTCTTGACGGATACCCCATAAGCGATTACACAATTCAGCTTGGCGAAAAGTGGGGAATAGGGCGAAAAGGAAAAAACAATGGAGCCCTTATTTTAGTTGCTAAAGATGATCATGAAGTTTTTATTGCAACCGGCTATGGCTTGGAAGGTGCTATTCCCGATGCGCTTGCAAAACGAATTGTGGAAACACAAATTGTTCCGGCATTTAAAAGTGGAAATTATTTCCAGGGGCTCGATGAAGCTACCGACACCATGATTAAACTTGCTCGTGGAGAATATACAGCTGATGATGTTGGTGAAGAAATTCCGAAAAATGTAATTCCCGGAATTATTCTTTTTATCTTTTTTATTATTTTCATAATTATCATGAGCATTCGCAGAACCAAAAATTATGCCCGCACAAACGGTATTGATTTCTGGACTGCCTGGACATTAATGAACGCAGCCCGAAGTGCCAGCCGCGGAAAATGGGGCGGATTCAGTTCAGGCAGCGGAGGATTTGGAGGTGGTGGTGGTTTTGGTGGTTTTGGAGGAGGTAGTTTTGGCGGTGGTGGTGCGGGCGGAAGATGGTAACCTCCGAAAATAAATTTCCTGTTTCATTTGTTCTGCAGATGAAAAGTTTGCTGGGAGATGAATCAGAAAACTTTTTTGACAGCTTACAAACTGAACCTCCTGTAAGCATCCGTATTAATCCGAAGAAAAACTTTTCGAGTGAAGGCGAGAAAGTAAGCTGGTGTGGAAACGGGCGTTATTTAAAAGAGCGCCCTGTCTTTACTCTTGATCCTTTATTTCATGCAGGAGCATATTATGTGCAGGAAGCAAGCTCCATGTTTTTGGAGCAAATAATTAAACAGCTTGAACTGGATAAAAGCCCAATCCGTGCTTTGGATTTATGTGCAGCGCCCGGTGGAAAATCAACGCACCTGCTTTCATTGCTTCACGAAAACAGCTTGCTTATTTCAAACGAAGTAATAAAATCAAGAATAAATGTTCTGAAGGAAAATATAATAAAGTGGGGAGATGTAAATTGTATTGTTACTAATAATGATGCGAATGATTTTGATTCCATGGAAAATTATTTTGACTTGATTGTTTGTGATGCGCCCTGTTCGGGCGAAGGCTTGTTCAGGAAAGATAAAGATGCGATAAAACACTGGTCACCCAAACATGTTGAGTTTTGTTCATCACGTCAGAAAAGAATCATTGCTGATGCGTGGAATACGCTGAAGCCGGGAGGGGTTTTTGTTTATTGTACTTGTACTTATAATGAGAAGGAGAATGAGGATGTATTTAAATGGGCAAGTTTGAAATTCGAAATTCGAAATTCGAAATTCGAAATAAATAGCCCGGACGGAGTTTCGGTTTCTGAAAAGAATGGAATTAAAAGCTACCGTTTTTATCCTCACAAAATAAAAGGCGAAGGGTTTTGTATTTCGGTTTTGAGGAAAGGTGACAAGCATGAATCTGCAACGGGAAAAATCAAAAATGAAAAAACAATTTCTCCTTCAAAAAATCACCTGAAAATAATTTTGTCATGGTTTCAACAACCGGAACATTTTGAATTTATTCAACACGAATCGGCTATTTTTATTTTGCACAAATGGCATTTGCACGATTATTTTTTCCTGAAAAGGAATCTTAAAATAAATTATGCCGGAGCGCGTATTGCTTTGATAAAAGGAAAAAATGTTCAGCCCGCACCCGAGCTTGCTTTCAGCCATCATCTTAACGCAGCTGCTTTTACACATCTCAGTTTATCGAAAGCCGATGCGTTGCGGTACCTGAAAGGTGCAACTGATTTTACAGGTGACGGGAAAGACGGGTATTACTTAATGATGTATAAAAACATTCCCCTTGGCTTTTCAAAAAAAATTGCCGCAAGGTTTAATAATCTTTTTCCCAAAGAGTGGTATATCAGGATGAAGGTTGGTTAGCGTTACTGATTTCGATGGTGGAAGTTTTAATTTTCCGGTTAATCTTTTTTTTCCATCGCCTGCAGTTCTCCAAAGGTGGGAATCTTCTCCATGATCTGTGCTCTCATCTTAGTCAGGAGGTAAACTTCTGCCTGGTAAAACTGGAATGCAACGGTAGCATTGGTGGCTGTCTTGATTTTCCTGTAGTAACTCTCCAGCTTATATTCCTGTGAAAGACGGTTTGTAAAATACCAGTTAGCCAAGGAATCAGCCCTTTCCGGATTCATGTCTCTGTAAAGAGCTGCAGTTCTCTCGTAAAGGTTTATCCGGTTGGCGGCTATCTTTTTATTTTCCTCCTGGAATTCATCAAAAAGTTTCCAGAAAGTAACTGAATCTTTTTCAGAAACATGAACGAGGCGAGCAACGGCTTCTTTTTTCTGAATACCGAGGAGGTCAATCATAGCATCTGCTTCGGTATCAGATGTCTGACAATAAGTTGTAACTGTACCCGCGAAGAACAATGTCAATAGTAATGTCGTTTTTTTCATAGTATTAAATTGGATTTTGATTGTTGTTATAAATAAAAAATTGATCCGTTAAAATATGGCAGTATAACCAGGCTGGTTTCCCGGTCCGGCAAACATGAAGTCAAAAGTATCAATTTATTGCAAAAATTAAAAAAACAAAAAAACAGGCAAGCGGTTTAATAATCTTTTTCCCAAAGAGTGGTATATCTGAATGAACATTAATGCTGCACAGTAAATTTGAAATTTTCAGATTTATTCTCTGAAGAAATTTTTAAAAAATAAATTCCGTTTTTCCAGCTTCTTGTTTGCAGTTTGTAGTTTGTTGTTGTTACCCGGTTTGAAAAAATTTCATTTCCCAAAACATCAAAAACTTTTAAGCTAACCGGAAGCTGCAAACCGTAAACCATTAACTCATAGGTAACAGGGTTTGGAAAAATGGTTATTTCGCTGCCGGAAATATTTTCATCAACATTTACTAATGATGGGTCAATGATAACGGAAGGAGTAATGAAATTAAAATAAACGTGTGAGGTGCTGCTTGTAAGTGCATACCCGTCAACCGACATATAATCAAAAACAGTGAGCGATGTAATAGATGGATTTGCCTTCAGCTCGACATAACCCAAAGTGTCGGAAAACTGGTATGCATTCTGATGGTCGGTACGGCAAAACATGGTTAAATATTCACCGGGATAATCGAATGAAAGCGCCAGGAAATTTGCTGTCGTGTCACCAAGAGTATTGTTGTAAAAAACTGCATTGAAAAATGAAGTATCGGTGTTCAAATGCCAATAAGCCGGATGGAAAGATATTCCGCAAATACTGTCAAAAGGCAATGCCTGGTTTCCCGCAATTATGTGAAACCGCATTATTTCCCCGGGAGCAACGGTATCCTTTTCCGGTAATAGAAGTAAATCGGGCAGGGTGGAAAATGAATAAGGTTGCTGTATCCTTTGATAGCTTATTGGATGGGGGTACCAAAGAATCGGGGGCCAATATTGCTGTATGTCAACATTATTAACTACTCCATTGTTATCAAAATCGGCATGTTTGTGATTAACCCCGTTTGGATATTGCCCTGTCCAGTCAAATGCAAAAGAACTTTGTTCCCACCAAAATGCTCCAGGAAATGGTGGCGGAGTGTTCCTTACCGGACCGGTGCTGCCTAAAGCTAATACAGTAAAAAGCAAATCCTCACTTGCCCAAATAGTATCGTTATGATTGGCATCCCCGGGCCACATATAGGAAGTGTTTTGCAAAAGCCCATTCCCTGCTGAGTCAATTGTGGTTATAAACCCATTGGGTGAATAAGCTCCCCCCGCTCCCCAAAAAGAACTGGCATTATATGTACCGCCTGTTAAATAAAATCCTGGATAAAGTTCACTGACATAGCTTAAACCATATTCACCGAATGAATAGGATTGGCTCCATTGTGTATTACCAAGAGAATCGAGCTTTATTAAATACCCTGGTAAAGTTGAAGGAGGCAGCCCAATGGGATTCATATTTAAAACTCTTCCAACCGAAATAATTGCGCCATCATCAGAAGTTGCAGTGATTGATGTAATAAAGCCATATGAGAGAGTATCAGTCCAATTGACATTTCCGTTCAAAGTGTTAATTTTTCGGATAATTGAAAATGAATTAACAGTGTCGGTATCACATAAGAAAACAAAATTTGGTGTAAAGTAAGATAGTTCAAAATCTGAAACGGGCACACTCCAAACTGTATTTCCCGAAGATTGTCTTCGGTATAAGCTGTCACGGTCTTGCAATAACAAATCGCCTCCCGAAACTTCAAAAAATCGTCTTATGCCTCCGGTTATTTGTAATAGAGATGCTGAAACAATTGTGCCGCTATTATCATATTCAAAAAGTGAATCATTATAATGTGAGATAACAGCATAGTAGTTTCCAGCACTGTTTTGAATGATGTCTTCAGTCCATACATAGTCAAAAGGATAATACATAGAGTCAGTCCATTCAATAACTCCTAATTTTGAAAATTTTATAATGGTGGTAGATAATTCGCCACCCACATTCAGGCGGTTTACAGCAGTTATACATCCTGAATCGGCTGTTGGCCTTACAAATTCACAAAAATTTCTACCTGTAGCACCAGTCACGCTTCCCAGTGGAACGGACCATGATATATTTTGGTTTAACCAGTCATATTTATGCAAAATGCTTCCGAGCCCCGGATGATATTTTGCCAGAAAATATACAGACCCATCCGGGCAATTGTCGGCATACCAGATACCACAAGTAAAGTCCACCCATCCCCACCCATTTGACGGGTGATAATAAAGAGGATGCAACCAGGTAGGTTGTGATGAAACAAAAATGGTATTTACCAGAAATAGTGCAGTCAGTAAAACGCTTTTCATAATGTAAAGCTAATTTTATTTTGAATTATATGTATAGTCAAACGTAAAATCATACTTAAATACGAGAGCTAAATGGTTTAAAGAATTCTTTTAGCTTTACAACAAATCCTTTTTTATGAACCGAATTATTTATTCAATTCTTTCTCTTGTTATTTTTATTTCTTGTTCTCCAAAAAAGAAAGATAACGATGTACATAAAATTCCCGTTATCGGTTTTCTCGATTTTGTAGAAGACGAAACACTGGCAAAGGCAAAGCAGGGGTTTTATGATGCGCTGGAGAAAAACGGTTTTTCGGAAAAAGATTCGACCATCGAAATTATTTACACCAATGCGCAGGGCGATATTCCCACGCTCAGCCAGGCTTGCGATTTGCTGATTTCAAAACAGGTGGATTTGATTGCTGCCAATACAACCTTATCAACTATCACAGCATCGCAGCGTACCAAAATAATCCCGGTTTGTATGATGGTTGCCCCCCGTCCTGATATCGCGCATCTTACTGACAGCGCAGGAAATATTCCGGCAAATCTTTTCGGTGTTTATGAAACACTCGATTATATTGACACTTCTATTACCATCATCAAAACATTAAAACCTGGTGCAAAAAAGATAGGAACTGTTTATAATCAATCGGAACCGCAATCGCGCGATGCATTTAACAAGCTCGATAACAAATGCAAAGAGATCGGGTTAACATTGGTCAGCCTTCCGGTAAACAATTCTTCCGAAACGCAATTAGTTACGCAATCATTATTATCAAAAGGCATTGATGTGTTTTTTGCACTGCCCGATAATGTAATCTTTGCTTCGTTCGAAACTATTGTTAAAAGTTGCAACGATGCCAATGTTCCTGTCTTCACCAGCGAGGCAGGCTTGGTTAACCGCGGAGCAGTTGCATCTTTCGGTGCCGATTTTTATTTGTGGGGTTACCAGGCAGGCGAACAGGCAGCGCAATTTCTGAAAACAAAATCGCTTACTAATCTAAAACCCGAAATTGTGAAAGTGAGAAAGCGGATTTATAATCCTGATGCGGCAAAAAGATTTGGTATTGTTCCTGACAGTAGTTTTACATCATACAAATAATAAGAACCCGTCATTGCGAACGAAGCTTAGATTTGCGTGTGGTGTGAAGCAATCTGCCTGTAAATTTTAACAGATTGCTTCGAACGCTTGCGCGCAAACTTCTGCAAATCCTCGCAATGACGATATAAGGAAATGGATTTTTACACCACAGCAATTTTACAAGGATTAGGATTCGTTGCCCTCGGTTTGGGAATTTTTCTTACGCTCCGGATTTTTAATATTCCTGATATTACTACTGACGGAAGTTATACGTTGGGAGGTGCTGTCACTGCAATCATGCTGGTGAATAATTTTCCCCCTGTGATAACTTTAATGGTTGCTATGTCGGCAGGAGCGATTGCCGGAGCAATCACAGGAATAATTCACACTAAATTAAAAGTGCACGCTTTGCTTGCGGGAATTTTGGTGATGACCGCTTTGTATTCTGTCAACCTCAGCATCATGGGAAGAAGCAATATTCCGTTGATTAAGGTTCAGAACATTTTCACTTGTATTAATTTTTCAAATATCGAAATCAACAACCAGATTTATATCTTTTGTTTTTTTGCCTTTTGCCTTTTTTCTCTTTTGCTCTTTCTTTTAAAGACCGATTTTGGAATAGCCATGCGTGCAACAGGAAACAGCGAAAACATGGTACGCTCCATGGGTGTGAATACCCAGCGGATGAAAATCACGGGGCTTGCCATTGCAAACGGGCTGACAGCATTGAGTGGATTTCTCATCACGCAGTACCAGGGATTTGCCGACATCAATATGGGAATAGGAATCGTGATATCGGGGCTGGGAGCCGTTATCATCGGGGAGTCGCTGGTAAAATTTTTTAAAAGCAATAAAATTTTTGTTCAGATTCTTGGTGTAATTGCCGGAACAATATTATTCCGGTTGATACTTGCTTTTGCGCTTTCATCAGGATTAAATCCCAATTACCTGAAATTAATTACCGCAGCAATCGTATTGCTTGTAGTTGCCATAACACGATTTGTAAAGGAGGAAAACAGATGATTGAATTGAAAGGTGTGAATAAAATTTTTAATGCCGGAACAGCCAATGCAGTTCATGCATTAGTTGACACCAATCTGAAAATTGAAAAAGGAGAGTTTGTAGTTGTAATTGGCAGTAATGGCTCAGGTAAATCCACTTTACTGAATGTAATTGCCGGAAATATTTTTGCTGATTCCGGTGAAATTAATATTGAAGGAAAAAAAGTAAATCAATTGAAAGATTTTGAACGCAGCAAATGGATTGCTCGTATTTTTCAGAACCCACTTTTGGGAACTGCACCAGATTTGAGCATACTTGATAATTTCCGTTTAGCATCGCTGCGTACAAAAAATAAAATGATGAAAGTTGGGATAGATAAAAAATTCAAAGATTCAGTTAAAGAAAAAATTTCGTTGCTTCAGCTTGGGTTGGAAAACAAGCTCGACCGGATGATGGGCTCTTTATCGGGCGGTCAGCGGCAGGCGTTAACTCTTTGCATGGCAGTAATGGATGATGCAAAAATTTTGATGATGGACGAACCAGCAGCCGCCCTCGATCCCAGAACTTCTGAAACATTAATGCACAGTGCAGAAAAGTTAATCGGCATGTTTAACCTGACAACAATATTAATTACTCATCACATAAAAGACGCTCAACGGTTTGGTAACAGGATTTTACAGATGGATGACGGTAAAATAATACGGGATATTTCTGCGCAACAAAAATCAACGCTTTCCGTTAATGAAATTTACGGCTGGTTTGATAGCTGAATCCGTCATTTGAAATACATTGTCTATTCCCTGCTAAATGCTATTTTTACGCTCCTTTCTTAATAAAGTATATTGTTTATGCGGTTGTTAAAATATTTTTTGGTTATTTATTTCCTGCTTGCACAGGTTTTCACTTTACCTGCGCAAATTTTAAACCCTGCTAAATGGATATTTTCTGTTGAGAGTAAATCCACAACTGAAGCAACACTTGTTTTCAAAGTTAAGCTGGACGAGGGTTGGCATATGTATTCGCAGTTTACACCTGCCGGTGGTCCGCTTCCAATGGTTTTTAACTTTGAACCGAATAAATGCTTTGAGCGCATTGGAAAAGTAACAGAACCAAAACCGCATGAAGAATTTGATTCGACATTCGAAGTAAACGTTCTCATCTTTCATCATGAAGCAACATTCAGGCAAAAAATAAAACTTAAAGAGGCTGCTGATTGTGAAATAACCGGGGTAATTGAATACCAGGTTTGCCTTGAATCATGCATTTTTAAAGATACCAGCTTTAAGTTTATTATTAAAAATTCTGCAAACACCAATACAGATTCTCAACCAATAGTTGAAGAAGCAAAAGACACTGACAATATTGATTCTTCAACAGTACCTGATACAACTATTGATACTTCCGCTGTCACTGGTACCGCCACTGAGTTAGAACCCGGCTGTGGCGACACCGAAGGAGCTATTGAAAATTACAGCTCACTTCTTGGAATTTTTATTGGTGGAATTTTAGGAGGGCTGCTTGCCCTATTAACACCTTGTGTATTTCCCATGATACCTTTGACGGTAAGCTTTTTCACCAAGCGCAGCACTAATCGTAAGAAAGGACGCGTGAATGCTTTTGTCTATGCATTGTTTATTATGATCATTTATGTGGGATTGGGATTGCTGGTTACAGTAACGCTTGGCAGCGATGCATTGAATGAGCTTGCGAGCAATGCTTTTTTCAACCTTGCATTCTTTATCATCTTCATCATTTTCGCTTTATCATTTTTCGGAGCATTCGAAATTGTATTGCCAAGTGCATGGGTAAATAAAGCAGATGCTGCTTCGGAACGTGGTGGGCTTGTTGGAATTTTTTTCATGGCATTCACATTATCGCTGGTTTCGTTTTCCTGCACGGGACCCATCATCGGAACATTATTGGTGGAAGCGGCACATGGCAGAAGTTATTTAGGGCCGATTGCGGGCATGACAGGATTTGCTTTGGCTCTTGCTTTGCCGTTTGCATTCTTTGCCGCCTTTCCCGCATGGCTGAATTCACTTCCTAAATCGGGCGGCTGGTTGAATTCGGTAAAAGTTTCGCTCGGATTTTTGGAACTTGCTCTTGCAATGAAATTTTTATCGAATGTTGATTTGGCATATCACTGGGGAATTTTGCATCGCGAAATTTTTATTACCTTATGGATTGTTATTTTCGGATTAATGGGATTTTACCTGCTCGGCAGGTTGCGCTTTGCCCATGACAGTGAGTTTACACATATTTCGACCACGCGTTTAATTTTCGCAATCATTACTTTATCATTTACTATATACCTGATCCCCGGATTATGGGGAGCACCTCTTAAATTAATCAGCGGATTTCCACCTCCTGATTTTTATAAAGAATGGAAAACGGATGTTCATGATTGTCCGCATAACCTCAATTGCTTTCATGATTATGATGAGGGATTGGCGTACGCAAAAACACAAGGTAAGCCTGTGATGATTGATTTTACGGGATGGAGCTGTGTGAATTGCCGCAAGATGGAAGACAATGTATGGTCTGATTCAAAAGTTTTAAAAAAATTATTGAATGATTATGTGCTGATTTCACTTTACGTAGATGATAAAGAAACCATGCCGGTTGAAAAGCAATACACATCTGCCACTACTGGTAAAAAAATAAAAACGACCGGAAATAAATGGAGCGATTTTCAAGCTACAAAATATCAGACCAATTCTCAGCCATATTATGTTTTGCTTGATAACAATGAAAAACTTTTAGCCAAACCCCGCGGATACACACCCGATATAACCACATATACCCAGTTTTTGGATGAAGGGTTGTGCCGATACGAAAAGAGAAAATAATAAATTCCCATGAACAATTCTGTAAAAAATAATTTTCTCGAAGCGCAAAAAGTATTAAATGATTTTATTGCGGATGAAAATAATTTGAGAAGAATTGAAGAAGCGGGAAAAATATTAGTCGCTGCGATTAAAAATGGTGGCAAAGCAATATCCTGTGGCAATGGTGGTAGCATGTGTGATGCCATGCACTTTGCCGAAGAGATGACTGGGAGGTTTCGCGAAAACCGGAAACCACTCCCTGCCATTTCGATTTCAGACCCCTCACATATTACTTGCGTTGGAAATGATTTTGGCTATGACCAGATTTTTTCAAGGTACGTAGAAGCAATCGGGCAAAAAGGAGATGTGTTGCTTGCCATCAGCACCAGCGGGAATTCAAAAAATATTTTAGAAGCAATTAATGCCGCAAGAAAAAATGAAATGAAAGTCATCGGCTTAACAGGCAAGGGTGGCGGAGCGATGAAAGATTTATGCGATGTAGAAATCCGTGCGCCTTTATCAAAATATTCCGACCGTGCGCAGGAGATCCATATAAAAGCGATACATTGCCTGATACAATTTGTTGAGGAGAATATTTAAATGACGAACGAATTGAAACACGAACCTGCTAACGATCTTTTTGAGAAAGCACCTCTCGGAAAATTAGTAAAAACTTTTGGCAGTGCTGTTTATGGAATTAACGCCACAACCATTACTGTTGAAGTGAGCGTTGGGCAAGGCACAAAATTTTTTCTTGTCGGTTTGCCTGACAATGCAGTTAAAGAAAGTCAGCAGCGCATTGAAACCGTTCTGAAAGGAATCGGTTTTAAAATGCCAGGGAAAAAAGTTGTCATCAACATGGCGCCTGCCGACATTCGTAAGGAAGGCTCTTCTTATGACCTTACTATTGCCATGGGTATTCTTGCGGCTTCTGAGCAAATCGTTACCGAGGATATTGATAAGTTCATCATTATGGGCGAACTTTCATTGGATGGAGGTTTGCAGCCGATAAAAGGGGCATTGCCCATTGCTATACAGGCACGGCAGGAAGGATTCAAGGGATTTATTCTTCCCAAAGAAAATGCTCGTGAGGCAGCTATTGTAAATGAACTGGAAGTTTACGGAGTAGAAAATATTTCGGAAGTGATTGATTTTTTTACAGGCAATAAAAAGTTGGAAAGGGTAATTGTAAATACGCGCGAAGAATTTTACTCAAAACAATCGCAAAGCGAATTTGATTTTTCAGAAGTCAAAGGACAGGAAAATATTAAGCGTGCTTTGGAAATTGCAGCATCGGGTGGTCACAATGTAATTCTGATTGGTCCACCCGGAGCGGGAAAAACCATGCTTGCAAAACGATTACCAACCATTCTTCCTCCTCTCACTTTGCACGAAGCGCTTGAAACAACCAAAATTCATTCTGTTGCTGGAAGAATGGGAAAGCAGGATTCATTAATTTCTGTCCGACCGTTTCGTTCCCCGCATCATACGATCAGCGACATTGCTTTGGTAGGCGGGGGTGGAATTCCGCAGCCGGGTGAAATTTCATTAGCTCACAATGGTGTTTTATTTTTGGATGAATTGCCCGAATTTAAAAGAACGGTACTTGAGGTGATGCGCCAACCGTTAGAAGAAAGAAGAGTTACTATTTCTCGCGCAAAGTTTTCGGTTGAATATCCATCATCGTTTATGTTGGTGGCAAGTATGAATCCATGCCCTTGTGGATTTTACAATCATCCCGAAAAAGAATGCGTCTGTGCTCCGGGTGTTGTCCAAAAATATCTGAACAAAATTTCAGGACCTTTACTGGACAGAATTGATTTGCATGTGGAAGTTACACCTGTTCCCTTCAGTGAATTAACAAAGGAAAGAAATTCTGAAAAAAGCGAAGTAGTTCGCGAACGGGTTGTAAAAGCACGGCAAATTCAAAGTGATCGGTATAAAGATTCTGAAAATGTTTATTGCAATGCGCAAATGTCGAGCAAGCAATTGCGAAGCATCTGCAAAATTTCTGACGAGGGAACTCAGCTTTTGAAAACCGCAATGGAACGATTAGGTCTTTCTGCACGGGCTTACGATCGTATTTTAAAAGTGTCGCGTACCATTGCTGACCTTGCTGCAAGCCAGGATATACAAACCGAACATCTTGCCGAAGCTATTCAATACCGTAGCCTGGATAGAGAAGGATGGGCCGGATAGGACAATGTTGGGTGCGTGTTACAAATAACTTAACATGGCGATAAGCGCTTTTTAAGACTCAGTGTCCCGACTAAGGGCAATAGTTTTTAACAATTTCTCAATACCCCCTCCTACTCAGTGGCCTTCTCCGTCATTGAAGAATATCAGAGGAGAAAATATGTTTTTCGAATGCTATTCAAATAAGTTCATATCCTGTTATCATCTATCTGTTCAAAGACTGATATTTGTCGAAAACCTTGCCTATCAAGGCTTTCAGAGTGCAATAGTATTTGAAACACACATTCAGGGATTCGTTTTTTCAAGATGAAATCTATCTGGGAGTACAAAAAGTTTCATCGGATTTTCATTCGTAAAATCAACAGTTTTAAGAGTGAAAACTGGTTTTAAAAGCCTGTTTTCATTGTGGAAAACTTCTTCAATAAAATTAGGTTAAGTCAGATATTTCACGTTACTTTGCCTCTCAAATAATTTAAAAACCCAAAAACAATCATGGCAAAAAAAGCAAAAAAGGCAGCTAAGAAAGCTCCAAAAAAAGCAGCCAAAAAAACTGCTAAACCAAAAGTAAAAAGAAAACCAAATCCGGCTTTCATGAAACCAATGAACATTGGTGAGGCATTACATCCTGTAATTGGCAATAAAGCAATGCCACGCACTGAAGTTGTAAAAAAATTGTGGGAGTACATTAAAAAGAATAAACTGCAGGATGCAAAAGAAAGACGCAATATCAACGCAGATGCAAATCTGAAAAGAGTTTTTGGCGGCAAGAGCACTGTTAGTATGTTCGAAATGACAAAGCTTGTAAACAAACATTTGTCATAAACTAAACAGTAAAAAGTTAAAACGCTCCGAAACTATCGGAGCGTTTTTTTTTGGTTTAAACAAAACAGGGGTGAATATTCTGCAATAGTCAAATAAAAAAACTTTAGCGTATTAAAAACTTAAAGCGGTCAATATTTTTTAAAGCAATTCCTGTTCCTCTTACAACCGCCCGTAATGGGTCTTCGGCTATATGAACCGGTAGTTTTGTTTTCATTGAAATTCGCTTATCCAATCCACGAAGTAAAGCTCCACCACCGGTAAGGTAAATACCGGTACGATAAATATCAGCTGACAATTCAGGTGGAGTAATTTCAAGTGCTTTCAAAATAGCTTCCTCAATCTTTGAAATTGATTTATCAAGAGCATGTGCAATTTCAGAATACGATACTGTAATCTCCTTTGGAATACCTGTCATAAGATCGCGCCCATGCACAGCATAATCGGGAGGTGGCGATTCAATTTCGGGTAATGCCGAACCACATTCAATTTTTATCCGTTCAGCGGAGCGTTCGCCAATAAGTATATTATGCTGCCTTCGCATGTAATCCCAAATATCATTTGTAAAACCATCACCGGCAACGCGAATGGATTGATCGCAAACAATTCCGCCAAGTGCAATAACTGCAATTTCGCTTGTGCCACCGCCAATATCAATTACCATATTTCCCATGGGCTCTTCCACGTCAATTCCAATTCCTATAGCAGCCGCCATGGGTTCGTGAATCAGGTAAACTTCTTTTCCTCCGGCATGCTCAGCCGAATCACGTACTGCGCGTTTCTCAACCTCGGTGATTCCAGAAGGAATGCAGATTACCATTTTAAGAGAGGGAGTAAAAAGTTTTCGCCCGTGATTAATCATTTTAATCATTCCCTTTATCATATGCTCGGCAGCTTCAAAGTCGGCAATTACACCATCTTTAAGCGGGCGAATGGTTTTAATATTTTCATGTGTTTTGCCGTGCATCATCATTGCCTGTTTTCCAACTGCAAGCACCCGGCCATTTGTGCGATCAATGGCTACAATAGAGGGTTCATCAACAACAACTTTATCGTTGTGAATGATGAGTGTATTGGCAGTGCCAAGATCAATGGCTATTTCCTGCGTAAGGAAGTCGAAGAATCCCATAAATGTTTAAAGTTCAAAGATGAAGGTTCAAAGTTAATTTTTTCAGTCAAGGAGAACTGATCTATGAACATATTAATGTTTAAAATGTCTTGCTCCGGTGAAGACCATTGCCATCCCGTTTTTGTTACAATACTCAATTGACTCCTTGTCTTTCACAGATCCACCCGGCTGAATAACGGCTGTAATACCCGCTTTGTGGGCAATTTCAACACAGTCTGGGAAAGGGAAGAATGCATCGGACGCCATTGCAGCTCCTTTTAAATCAAATCCAAATTGTTTTGCTTTTTCAATGGCTTGTTTCAGTGCATCAACCCTTGATGTTTGCCCAACCCCGCTGCCGAGCAGCATATTGTTTTTAGAAAGTACAATAGTATTGGATTTACTGTGCTTCACAATTTTATTGGCAAAAATCATATCGCGTATTTCGTTTACGAGAGGTTTTTTATCAGTAACTATTTGTAAATCCTTTATACCCTCTGTTTTCAGGTCTTTGGTTTGTTCAATTACGCCATTTAACAAAGAACGGAACTGAACAGATGAAAACGAATCATTTTTCAACTTTAATAATATCCGGTTCTTTTTTTCTTTCAGAACTTTTAATGCATCATCGTCAAATGCCGGTGCAATTAAAATTTCAAAAAATAGTTTGTTTATTTCGCTGGCCATTTCAAAATTAACGGGCTTGTTGGTAACAATTATTCCGCCAAATGCTGAAACCGGGTCGCCTGCCAACGCATCTTTCCAAGCCAGAACTGAGCTTTCGCGCGAAGCAACACCGCATGCATTGTTGTGCTTGATAACCGCAACAGTGCACTCATCAAAATCATGTATCAATGAAATTGCAGCGTCTACATCCAAAAGGTTATTGTACGAAAGTTCCTTTCCGTGTAATTGCTCAAATACCTCATTAAGGTTTCCATAAAAGAATGCCTGTTGATGAGGGTTTTCTCCATAGCGAAGTTGTTTACCGTTTAGATATTGCTTACTGAATATTGAAGATTGTGGATTAGAAGATGAAGATTGAAAGTAGTTGAAGATTGCTGTATCGTAATGTGCTGAAACACCAAACGCATGTGATGCCTGTTTTTTTCTGTCCTCAAGAGTTGAAATTCCTTTGTTATCTTTAAGCAATTCCAGAAGAAACTTATAATCATCACTTGAAGGGATAATAAGCACATCGTTAAAATTTTTCCCTGCAGCGCGGATTAACGAAATGCCACCAATGTCAATTTTTTCAATAATGTCATCTGCTGAGGCTCCGGATGCAACAGTTTTTTCAAAAGGATAAAGGTCAACAATTACTAAATCAATTTCAGGAATTTCATACTGCAGCAGCTCCGTTTTGTCAGATTCATTTCCCGTTCTGCGTAAAATGCCTCCGAATATTTTCGGATGCAGAGTTTTAACTCTTCCTCCCAAAATAGAAGGGTAGCTGGTTACGTCTTCAACGGCTATTACCGGAATTCCCAGCCGTTCAATAAATGTCCGGGTACCTCCGGTGGAATAGATTGTTACTCCAAACTCATGCAATGCTCGAACAACAGGCTCAAGATTATCCTTATGATAAACTGAAACCAAAGCACTTTTTATTTTAATATCGTTGTTCATTTTGCGATGCAAAAGTATGTTTAAAATATATTCAGAGATAAAACAATAAGTTTAATCAGGCGTGTTTTACCTGATAAAAATAAATAGGTACACCAGTAAAAACTGAAATATAATTGCGCCATCCATCCATGAGGTATAAAAGGACTCTTTGCGTTTCGAATTAATCAACAGGATAAGAAAAATCGTGAGGATGCAAGAAAGTATTAATGGGAAAGAAAAATCAGGTAATGATGAATGAAGCAACGTCATATATTTTCGGTGTACTAAAACAATTACAAGGAAAATCAACAATGAAAAAACAGCTAATGTTTTCGAATTTTTGATACCGATAAGATTGGGAATCGTAAGCAGGTTATTTTTCCGGTCTTTTATCAGGTCACGGATGTCAAAGGCAATGGTGAGTGAGAAAATAAAAAAAAATCTTTTGGCGGTTATGAAAATTAAATCGCCTGGCGTTAGATTATTTATTTCATCTACTAAAGGAAGGATTGCCGTAGCAAGCGTCCACACCAATGCCAGTATAACATTTTTCAAAATAGGAATATTTCTTAATCCTTTTAATCTTTTTTCAAAAACCTTTACAGGCATCACATAAGTTAAGGACACCCCAAAGAGCAATAAGATAACAAGCATTTCATTCTTTTGAACCATTGCAAGAATAGAAATAAAGACTATAGTCAATGCAAGTAATAAAATTCTGAGGCAATTTTTTTTTTGATTTCCAAAATCAATTTTTCGCATAAAGGGAAAGTGAATAATAAATGTCGAATGATTGTAAATAATAAATGCACCGGAAAAAATTAACAGCAAAACCGGGTTCTGAAAACTATAAACACCTGCTGCAAGCAGTGACTGGCAGGCTAAAAGCAAAGCCCCTGTGGCTACAATAAGATGAGATTGTAAGAAAAATGAAATAAATTTTCCTGCAGGCTTCAATTTAAAAAACAATCAATCCTTAAAAATAATGGAAAAGAATGCAAATCCGGCAGCGAAACCTATTCCGCCAAAAATAAGTGTGTCTTTTATTTTTTTATTGCGCGCATATTTTTTATATCCTGCGCCAAATTCTTCCGAATTAAAAACTTCGGGTTCGATGAGTGTTGTTGGAGGGATTTGACTAGGGTTAATTCTGCCCATTATCATTGAGTTTGCAAAAACAACAGCCGGACCGTAGAATGCAAGCACCCCTGATCCAAATCCCACCACAGCGCCTTCCACTTTATTCCAGGGCGTTTTGTAGGAAGTCATTCCGTATTGCTCACCACTGATATACCTGCGCACTTGTTCAATCGAAGGATCACCCTCTAAAGCAGTATCCGGATCATAAATAACTTCTTCCAATCCGTCAGGTTTGGTAACAGAAAATACATTGTACCTATCCATCTTCCTGTTTGTTTCTTTTTTATCATCAATCTTTTTGTAATAAAGCCAATCTCCTTTTAATTCATACGATTTTACCTCTTTGATTTTACCCGTGAGAAGAAGGATTTTATTTTGAGAAAAAACTATAGTTGCTGCCAGTAAAAAAATGAAAAGATTCAGAGCGAAGATTTTTTTCATAAAAATGGTTTCTCCAAAACTATAAAAAAATATCAGGCTGTTTACTTAATGTTTAAAAATGCGACAAAGGTATTATGCACATTCGTTTTCACAATTTAAGTAAACTTTACGGGAAGGGCTGAATCAAATTTCGTTACCTTTGCACGCTTAATTTTCAACTCTGTCATGTCACATTATTCCTTTGCTGATCGCCATAATGGTCCTGATGAAAAACAGGTAAATGAAATGCTGAAAATGCTTGGCGTTTCATCATTAGATGAGATGGTGGGTAAGATTATTCCTGCCTCAATTCGCCTTTCCGAAGATCTTGAAATACCAGAAGCATTGAGTGAGTTTGAGTTTTTGAATGCACTCCGGCATGCTGCCAATAAAAATCAGTTGTTTCGCAATTACATAGGGATGGGGTATTATAACACCATTACTCCCGGTGTTATTTTACGCAACATATTTGAAAACCCGGGTTGGTACACCGCTTATACACCTTACCAGGCAGAAATTTCACAGGGCAGAATGGAAGCACTGCTAAATTTCCAAACCATGATTACCGATTTAACAGGAATGGAAATTGCCAATGCTTCGTTGCTTGATGAAGCAACAGCAGCAGCCGAAGCCATGAGCATGTTTTTTCATACGCGTACCAAGGAGCAGGAAAAAAATAATGTTGTTAAATTTTTTGTGGCTGATGATTGTTTTCCGCAAACGATTGATGTCTTAAAAACGAGAGCCAACCCATTGGGAATAGAATTAATTATAAGTGATGCAAAAACATTTTCTGCTGATTCTTCTTTTTTCGGAGCATTGCTTCAATACCCGAATGCTAACGGAGCAGTGGTTGATTATTCTGAATTTGTTAAAAAATCGCATGACGATGGATTGAAGGTAGTTGTTGCTGCCGATATTATGAGCCTGGTTTTACTGACTCCGCCCGGTGAATGGGGAGCAGATTGTGTGGTTGGTTGCACCCAACGTTTCGGAGTACCCATGGGTTATGGCGGTCCACATGCAGCATATTTTGCCACCAAAGAAATTTACAAGAGAGATATTCCCGGAAGAATTATCGGGGTATCAGTTGATGTTGCAGGTAACAGGGCGTTGCGCATGGCATTGCAAACGCGCGAGCAGCATATTAAGCGTGATAAAGCAACTTCAAATATTTGTACTGCGCAGGTTTTACTGGCCGTGATTGCGGGCATGTATGTAGTGTATCACGGACAGCACGGATTAAAAGCCATTGCAACAACGATTCATCAAAAAGCATTGGCGCTTGCAGAAGGATTGCAGAAGTTAGGATACAAGCTTGGTCATGATAAATTTTTTGATACGATAAAAATTGACACTGCAGGAAAAACAGCAGCAGTCAGAAAACTTGCAACCGAAGCAAAACTAAATTTCCGTTATGAAGGTGAATCCATTTTAATCAGCACCGATGAAACTACTTTGGATGAAGATGTAAATGACATTCTCGAAGTGTTTGCCAAAGCGATAGGGCAATCATTCAAAAGAAACGGGGTGCATCTTCCTCCATCTCCCATGCAGGACAGCAACCTTTTATTAAACCGCCAATCTGCATTTCTCACGCATCCTGTTTTCAATACTTATCATTCCGAAACTGAAATGTTGCGTTATATAACCCGGCTTGAGAACAAAGACCTTTCATTGAATCATTCAATGATTGCGCTTGGTTCCTGCACAATGAAACTAAATGCTACGAGTGAAATGATTCCGTTAAGCTGGAATAATTTTTCTCGCATGCATCCTTTTCAGCCGGTGGAACAGGTGCAGGGGTATGCGCAAATTATTAATGAGCTTGAAGATTTTTTATGCAGGATAACAGGCTTCAATGCTGTTTCGTTGCAGCCCAATTCGGGAGCGCAGGGCGAGTATGCAGGATTGATTGTGATAAGAGAATATTTGAAAAGCAAAAATGAAAACCATCGCGATATTGCTTTAATACCGCAGTCGGCTCACGGAACCAATCCGGCAAGCGCTGTAATGGCAGGAATGAAAATAGTGGTGGTGAAATGTGACGACAATGGCAATATTGATTTAGCCGATTTGAAATCAAAAGCTGAACTTTATAAAAATAATTTGGCAGCATTGATGGTGACATATCCATCAACACATGGTGTATTTGAAGAAGCTATCCGGGAAATAACGGCTGCTGTTCATGCGAACGGGGGACAAGTGTATATGGACGGAGCAAACATGAATGCACAGGTTGGCTTAACGAACCCTGCTCTGATTGGCGCTGATGTTTGTCATTTGAATTTGCATAAAACATTTGCCATTCCGCATGGTGGTGGCGGACCCGGAATGGGTCCCATTGCCGTTGCAAAACATTTGGCTCCGTTTCTTCCATCACATCCTGTGATAAAAATTGGCGGTGATAAAAGTGTTCACGCTGTTTCGGCAGCACCGTGGGGAAGCGCAAGCATTTTGCTGATTTCGTATGGTTACATAAAAATGCTGGGAAAAGAAGGGGTGAAGCGCGCCACGCAAATTGCCATGCTCAATGCAAACTACATTCGCAAAAAGTTAGAAAACCATTATCCCATTCTTTATAAAGGAAGCAAGGGAATGGTTGCACACGAAATGATCCTGGACTGCCGCAGCTTTAAAACCACAGCAGGTATTGAGGTTACTGATATTGCAAAACGTTTAA
>JBIOHJ010000010.1:0-39590 GCA_044448905.1 Bacteroidia bacterium
ATAAAGAACATTTAATAAAGCCCCTGCATATTTATGCAGGGGCTTTATTGTGTATCATTTGTTTTTATCAAATATTTTTTGTTCTTTTGAATACTCAAATCATAACAAATTCTAAAAAATATTCCTATGAAAAAAATCTTTACAACAGTAATTACATTATTGATTGCCGCTGCTTTTGCGCAGGCGCAAACTTCAGGCGGGCCCGATACCTATGGCTATATCTGGCGCAACAACAGCGACCCCCAGGGACCAACTTACAGTTGGATTGACATCAGCGGACTACCCGGTGTTATTACAGTAACTGGGCTAGGTGATGACAATATAACAGGACCATATGCGCTAACGATCCCTTTCCATTATTATTGGTACGATCCTGCAACCTTCTGGATTGGACCCAATGGTCATATCGGGTTTTCTTCAGCTACGATTGCTTCTCCGTTTCCAATCATTCCTTCCCCAGTGGGTATTCAAAATTATTTAGCAGGGTTTTCAGCTGACCTTACGTTTACCGATATTAACCAGGCGCCTATTCCGGGTGTAACCTGCCAGTACTGGCAAAGTAATGATACGCTCATTGTTTCATGGAATAGTGTTCCGTTCTGGGATCAGGCTTCTCCCGGCTATTCCGGCAGCAATTCTTTTCAGGTTATTCTCAGCACTATTGACAGTTCCATAACGTATCAATATCAGTCGCAATCGGGTGTTAGTTTTGGCGCGGCTAATTTTCTGACCATCGGAATTGAAAACAACTCAGGCAATATTGGATTACAATATTTGTATGATATGTATCCGGCTTCAAATACATCTGTCAAGTTTTATTATCCCGATACAGTTACCCTTTCTATCAGTGATGCCTCTACCAGTTATACAGGAAATCCGGGTTCTCGTGGAATTTTCCGTTCACGTAATGGCGCTGCTTACGTAAGCCAGGCTGAAGTAGCCAATACGGGTAACCAGCCGTTAGCTCCTTTCAATTCATATTCTCGGGTTGTAAATGCGACCAATATCATCCAGGTTCGCGATACTGTTCTTTCTAATCCGTTAACACCCGGACAATCGCAGGCAATCTCTTATCCCGACACGTGGGTTCCTACAGTTGCCGGCACATTCCGCCACATTAATGTTACCTTGCTTGCAGGTGATGCCACACCCAGCAATAACCAGCGCGATCTCGAAATCCGGGTTGTGGACACCACGCTCACCGATATTCCCATCAACTTTGATAATACCACTTCAAGCACCAATGGAATTAGCTGGGCAGGCGGTGGAGGAGGAATAGGAATGCATTTTACTCCGCCATTTTACCCTTGCACTATAACCAAGGTTGGAGCACTGGTTGATGCTGATGCAAATAATTTCGGGTTCAGCCTTCAGGTCTATGCCGATGACGGCCCTAACGGTGCTCCATTGACACAGCTCGATTCATTTTTTGTTCAGCCGGGAACTTTTACACTCGGTACTTACTATGAAACCAATACTACGCAAAATATTTTGATCAATTCGGGTGGATTTTATGTTGCTTGGATGATGGGTGGCGATGGTGTTCTTTTAGCCGAAGACGGATTGCCTCCTTATAGCTTCCAGTCATACGAAGTATTGGGATTAGCTTCCAATCCCAATTCTTGGGCAGAATACCGCAATGCCGAAGTTTCCGATCCCATTATTCATGCTGTTATTTCTACAACAGTTGGTATAAATGAGAATACGGTAAGCAGTTTGGATAAATTTTCAGAATTTTATCCCAATCCTGCAATGTATAAATGCGCACTCAATTATACATTGAATGAAAAAGCTGATTTGGGTTTCAAAGTATTAGATATACAGGGAAAAGTAGTTGCCCAAAAAGAACTTGGCAGCCAGCCTGCCGGTGACGGAGTGCTTGAACTTAATTTAAGAAATCTTGAAGCCGGAGTTTACATTTGCAAAATAATTGCAGGTAACCACGAGGTTCACAAAAAGATTACCGTTATCCGCTAATTCATATTACCATTTCAAAAAATCCCTTTCGGCAGCTGACGAAAGGGATTTTTTATTTCCGTTTTATATTTCTAACCACTGCCTGTTGTTAACTACAGCCAGAGCTTTTCCTTTAAAGCGATGATTAATAAAAGGAGTGTTTTTTGATTTTGATTTGAAAGTACTTGCTTCAAACGTCCATTCCATTTCTGGATCGAAAATAGTTAAGTTGGCTTTTGCGCCTTCTTTAATTTCAGGAACCATGATGTTTAATATTTCGCGCGGGCGTACTGTAAACTTTTTAATAATTGACTCGAGAGAAATTTTGTTTTGCAGCACAGTATTTGCAGACGCAAATGCGGTTTCCATTCCACTGATTCCGTAATTAGCATATTCAAATTCCACCTGTTTGCCTTCAGGATCTTCGGGCGAATGGTCGCTGCAAATCACATCAATGGTATCGTCTTCAAGCCCTTTTATCAGGGCTTTAATATCATCCTTAGTGCGGAAAGGCGGCTTCACTTTAAAATGGGTGTCATAATCTTTTAATGCCGAGTCATCAAAACAAACCTGGTGCGCGCAAATTTCGGCAGTTACGGGTAAGCCTTGTTTTTTTGCTTTGCGAATCAATTCTACAGAACCTGCCGAAGAGAGGGTGGAGAAATGAATTCGTGCCGCTGTGTATTCACACAGTTTCAAATCGCGCAGCACCATCATATCTTCGGCAATAGCCGGTGATCCTTTTATTCCGAAATAAATGCTGTTCGCGCTTTCATTCATGAGGTGCTTACCCGAAATATTTTTTTCATCGGCAAACGAGATAACAACCGAATCAATGTTTTTTGCGTAAAGCAATGCACGCAGCATCAGCCCCGAATCCATTACGGTGTTTTTGTCATCGGTAAAAGCCACAGCGCCCGCCTGTTTCATATCGTACATTTCGGTTAAATCTTTACCCTCGCAGTTAGCCGACAGCGCACCTGTAACAAATACATCTGTAAGGCTATCCTTACTTTTATTAATAAGGTACTCAATACCCGATTTGGTTTGAATTACCGGGTAGGTTGAAGGCATGAGCACCACACCCGTAAATCCGCCTGAAGCCGCAGCCGTTAGTCCCGAAAAAATATCTTCTTTCATTTCAAAACCCGGGTCTCGGAAGTTGGCTTTCATGTCTAACCAGCCTATGGAAACATAACTTCCTTTGCGGTTAAAAACTGTACAGTTCTTTCCCGTTTCCTTTTCACTAACTATATCGGCAATTTTTTTAATGATTCCGTCTTTAATAAAAATATCCTTTGTTTTTCCGTTCAGTGAAGAGCCCGGATGGATGATTTTGACGGCTTTGAGGAGTAGATTCATTAACCTGTTGCGCCAAAAATAACAAACTGTTTTTAATAAGTAACCGGTTTTCACCGGAAGTAGAGTGGTTTTTGAGAATTGAAAAGTAATAAAACCCGGTAAATAACATTGATTTAGCATTCCGAACTTCCGGAATAGGCTCCTGAACCTTCAGGATGGCATTCCGAACTTCCGGAATAGGCTCCTGAACCTTCAGGATGGCATTCCGAACTTCCGGAATAGGCTCCTGAACCTTCCGGATGGTATTCTGAACTTCCGGAATAGGCTGCTGAACTTTCAGGATGGCATTCCGAACTTCCGGAACAGGGCTCTGAACCTTCGGGATGGCATTCCGAACTTCCGGAATAGGCTCCTGAACCTTCCGGATGGTATTCTGAACTTCCGGAATAGGCTGCTGAACTTTCAGGATGGCATTCCGAACTTCCGGAATCAATCCCGATGTATCGGGATGCCCTTTTTTAATGATTAATAACCAGCTTCTGCTGAAAAACCCCTTCATCAGCATATACCTTTATTATATATATGCCGGGAGAGAGGGAAGAAGTATTGATTTCGGATTTCGAATTTCGGATTTCGGATTGATGAGTTAAAACCGTTTCTCCTAAAAGATTTAAGATTTCAATTTTTTGAACAGGGAACTGTAAACCCGAAACGGTAAACTCTTCTTGAGCGGGATTGGGGAAAAGTTTGAAGTTTGGAGTTAGAGGTTGGAGGTTGTTAATTCCGGTGATGGTATCGGGGAAGAGTTTGATGAGCCAGTAATCCGCAGAATTAAGAGTGGGATCCCAATTATTTTCTGTTTTATCGCCTGAAATGTTTGAAAAAGAAAATCCACCGCATATATATCCTCCGTCAAAACAAGCCGAGGCGGAGGCTAAATGGTCAAGACTATTTCCTCCGATGGTATTTTGCCATTCCATGTTACCTGAAGTATCGAGTTTTATTACCCAATAATCTTCCCAACCTTGACAAATTTCAGTTTTATCGCCAGAGATATTTGACTCAGACGTTCCTGCACAGAAATAACCACCATCATTAGCTTGTAAAATGAAAAATAAATTATCGCTGCTTATTCCTCCTAATGTATTCTGCCATTGAATGCTGCCTGTTGAATCCAGCTTTATTATCCAATAATCAGAATCACCCTGGCTATTTTCTGTTTTATCACCTGAAATATTCGAATAAGAAAAACCCCCACAAATAAAACCTTTATCAGCAGTTTGGACAATAGAATATAGCTCATCATCATCACTGCCACCAATGGTATTTTGCCATTCAATATTACCTAAGTAATCTAATTTTATCACCCAATAATCCTCTCCACCATTGCTATTCTCAGTTTTATCAGCAGAGATGTCAGAGTAAGAAGTTCCCCCACATATATATCCGCTATCAGCAGTTGTGGAAACAGAAAATAAATAATCAAGATTACTTCCACCAACAGTATTTTGCCATTGAATGCTGCCTATAGAATCGAGTTTTACTATCCAGTAATCAAAAAATCCCGCGCTATTTTCTGTTTTGTCTCCCGAAATATTTGAATTAGACCACCCGCCAAGAATATATCCTCCGTCAGAGGTTTGTTGTACGGATTGAAGATAATCATTACTGCTTCCCCCTATGGTATTCTGCCATTGAATATTTCCAGCTGCATCGGTTTTCACTATCCAGTAATCAAAAAATCCCACACTGTTTTCTGTTTTGTCTCCGGAAATATTTGAATCAGACCATCCACCGCAGATATAACCACCATCAGAAGTTTGGGAAATGGAATATAATTCTTCCTGGCCACTTCCACCAATTGTATTCTGCCATTGAATATTCCCAGATACATCAATCTTTACAATCCAGTAATCACTTAAACCAATGCAGTTTTCTGTCTTATCTCCTGAAATATTTGAATTAGAATATCCTCCAAGAATATATCCTCCTTCAGCAGTTTGTCGGATAGACAAAAGCCCATCACCATTACTTCCCCCAATTGTATTCTGCCATTGAATAGCCGGTGCCTGCGCAAAAGAAGCAGCAGCAAACAGCCAGTTGCAAGCTGCCAGAAGCAAGAATAGTTTTTTCACGACCGATGAATTAAATACGAAAGTATAAAATAAAAAACCAACGCGACAAAAAATTCTCTATGTGCAGTTCTTAAAATTCATACGTCAGTTAATGAACAATAGAACAATAGAACATTTGAATAGCGAAGTAAGAAACGCTGCAAGCCGGTGATTTTCTGTACTTCATAATTCGTTATTCAAATGTTCATTATTCAATTCCCCTATTGATTTGAGCGTATGGCTTCAACGGGGTCTAAGCGCGAAGCAGTATAAGCGGGAACAAAACCCGATATGATTCCGATAATTGACGAAATAAATAACCCGAAAAGAATATTGGCAAACGTTAGTGTAACATTAAACTCGAGAATGTTGGTTGCAATAAGCGAAAGAATCAATACAAGCAACAATCCCAGCAAACCGCCTAAAATGCAAAGCACAATGGCTTCAATTAAAAACTGCAGCAGGATAAAATAATTTTTCGCGCCCAGCGATTTTTGAATTCCTATAATGCTGGTGCGCTCCTTTACCGAAACAAACATAATGTTGGCAATGCCAAAGCCGCCAACAAGAATGGAGAAACCGCCAATAATCCACACCGCAATTCCCAGCACATCAAAAAAGCTGGTAATGCCTTTGCTGATGAGGCTCGATTCATTGAGCGCAAAATCATCTTCTTCCGCAGGGCGCAGCCTGCGTATGGAACGCATGGCGCCCTGCAAATCGTCTTTGATTTCGATATTGGTAAAATTTTCTTTTCCCTTGGCGCGGATAAATGGCTGCACCCTGTCGGAACGCACATCAATTATCCTCCGCGCAAAATTTACGGGTATCAAAAGCTGGTTGTCTTTGCTGTTATCCATCATGCTTTTTCCCTCCTTTTTAAAAACGCCAATCACAGTAAGCTTTCGGCCTAACGTTTGAATTTGTTTATCAAGCGGGCTTTTATCACCGAAAAGGCTTTTGGCAACTTCAGCGCCAATAATTACCACCGGTCTTCCGGCATCCGATTCGGCTTCGGTAAAATATCTTCCTTCCGCAAGTTCAAACGAAGTCATTTTATCGTGGTCGTGCGACACAGCACCTATATCCACATTATCAATTGTATTGTTACGGTACTTTACCGGTTTGTTTACATACGCTTCATAAGAAAATACTTCCACAGAATGGGTGCGCTTTTTAAGCTCATCCATTTCTTTATATCCCGGCAGCGGCCGCTGGTAATATTTCCACCACGGGTAATCAGGCCCGAAAGACCAGGGCCATTTCTGGACAAAAATCACATTGCTGCCCAGCGATTCCACATCTTTACGGATATTGTTTTCCAACGCATCGGTAACCGTAAAAACCGAAATGATGGCAAAAATTCCGATAGTGATTCCAAGCAGCGATAAAAATGTTCGCAGCTTGTTTACGCCTATGGCATGAAGCGCAAACAGAATGCTTTCCCGGAAAAGTTTAAGGAAGATTTGCATGATGGATACTGTAAAAGTAAAAATTTATACTTTTATGCAGTGCGCAAACCGTTAAATACATTTTCATGAAGTACGAAAACAGTTTGGCTTTCGCGAAAAAGCTTGACAGGGATGATCCGCTGAGAAAATTCAGAAGCCGTTTTTATTTTCCAAAACATAAAAGAAAAGATGTGTTGTATTTCTGCGGAAATTCACTGGGACTTCAGCCAAAAACTACCCATGCAGCAATTGAGCAGGAGTTAAATGACTGGAAAAAATTTGGTGTTGAAGGACATTTCCGTGCAAAGAATCCCTGGTTTCCTTATCATGAATTTTTGCGAAAGCCAATGGCAAAAATTATTGGCGCCAAACCCAATGAAGTTGTTGTGATGAATTCGTTGACAGTAAATCTCCATCTTATGATGGTTTCGTTTTACCGCCCGACACAGCAGCGGTATAAAATAATTTGCGAATGGTCGCCTTTTCCATCCGACCGTTATGCGCTGGCATCACAAGCTGCTTTTCATGCAAATATTCCGGGCAGGCTTAGTTTCAATCCTGCAGATGCAATTATCGAATTAAAACCCAAAAACAATTCTAATTATATAAGCAGTGAACAAATCATAAATGCAATTGAAGAAAGCAAAAACGAACTTGCGTTGGTGATGATAGGTGGTGTGAATTACTACAGCGGTCAATTCTTTGACATGAAAAAGATTACTGAGGCAGCACACAATGTGGGTGCAATTGCCGGTTTCGATTTAGCACACGCTGCAGGAAATGTGAAACTTGATTTGCATAAATGGAATGTGGATTTTGCGATATGGTGCTCTTATAAATACCTGAACGCAGGACCCGGAAGTGTGGGTGGAACGTTCATACACGAAAAACATGCAGCGAATATTTCGCTGCCGCGATTTGCAGGATGGTGGGGTAACGATCCGAAAACGCGTTTTACCATGCCACATGAGTTTGTTCCTGTAAAAAGTGCCGATGCATGGCAGTTGAGCAATGCTCCCGTATTTTCAATGGCTGCATTAAAATCGTCACTCGATATTTTTATAGAAGCTGGAATGGAGAACCTTGTTTATAAAAGCAAAATGTTGACAGGGTATCTTCAATTTTTAATTTCTGAAATAAATCCGAAACTTAAAATAATTACTCCTTCTGATGAAAGAGGTTGCCAGTTATCTTTAATTATTGAGAAAAACGGAAGAAAAGCTTATGATTATCTTGTAAAGAATGGAGTAATTGCCGACTGGCGTGAACCGGATGTTATAAGGGTGGCACCCGTACCGTTATACAATTCATTTGAAGATGTGTTTCGGTTCTCTCAAATTCTTGAACAAGCGCTGAAGAAATAAATAATGGAAGGCGAAAAAAAAATAATCATCATTGGTGCCGGGCTTGTCGGTTCGCTGCTTGCCATTTATCTCCGGAAAAGGGGATATAAAGTTGTGTTGTATGAGCGCAGACAGGATATGCGAAAAGTAAAAATTCCTGCAGGCCGTTCCATCAATCTTGCATTAAGTGACAGAGGGTGGCGCGGGCTTGAAGGTGTAGGCATTGATGATGAGATAAGAAAAATAGGGATTCCGATGAAGGGAAGAATGATTCATAGCGTGGAAGGTAAAATTACTTTTCAGAATTACGGAAAAGAGGAACAGGCAATTTATGCCGTCTCACGCGGAATATTAAACTGCACTTTGCTTAACCTTGCCGAAAAAAACGGGACAGAAATTCATTTTAATCAAAGATGCACATCCGTTTCACTTTCTAAAAATGAAGTTCATTTCGAACACAATGAAACCAGTAAAAAATCTTCTGCAACAGCTGATTTGATTTTTGGCGCTGATGGCGCTTTTGCTGCATCAAGATTACAACTGCAGCTCTCAACCGACAAATTCAATTACTCGCAAACTTATCTTGAGCATGGTTATAAAGAGTTAATGTTTGTTGCCAATGAAAATGGAACACACAAACTTGAGAAAAATGCATTGCACATTTGGCCGCGCGGAGGCTATATGCTAATTGCGCTTCCAAATCTTGACGGAACATTTACAGTTACACTCTTTTTCCCGTTAAAAGGAAACCCTTCATTTAAAATGTTAAACACAAAGGAATCAGTAAAGAAATTTTTTAATGAAGTTTTTTCGGATGCTGTTCCGCTGTTGCATTCACTTGAAGAAGATTTTTTTGCAAATCCAACCGGCTCGCTGCTAACAGTTAAGTGTTCGCCATGGAGTTTTGAAAATAAATTGGTTTTGATTGGCGATGCTGCGCATGCGATAGTTCCTTTTTACGGGCAGGGAATGAATTGTGGGTTTGAAGATTGCACCATACTCAATCAGCTGATCGAAAAACATAATGACGACTGGCAAAAAATAATTCCTGAATACGAAGCGTTACGCAAGCCTGCTGCCGATTCAATTGCTGAACTCGCAGTAAATAATTTTATCGAGATGCGCGACCTGGTTGGCCATCCTGATTTTTTATTGCGAAAAAAAATTGAAGGATGGTTTTATGAAAAACATCCCGATAAATGGATGCCACTTTATTCAATGGTAACTTTCAGCCACATCCCTTATAACGAAGCGCAGGAGCGTGGAAAAAAACAGGATAAGATTATGGATGAAGTAATGAGGATTTCTGGTATTGAAAATATATGGAACAGTACGGAAGTGGAACGGAAAATCCTGGGGTTGATTAAGTGAAAATGTAAAACCATTGGTGTACTGTTGTCTTAGAGTCAGAAGACATTAAAAATTAATTTTTTTAAAAACCAATATGCCTAAAATAAAAAACCCGTCCGTCAGCTGACGGACGGGTTTTTTATTTTGTTGATCTCTTAATACATCCAAACCACTCCCAATTGAAATCCGAGCGCCTGTAAATTTTCAATTTTAAAACCCTCTTCTTTATTGGTTGAATAGCTGTATCGCACTCCTAATAACACTCCTACATCAGCCCCCTTATCAAACTTAATTATGGTTCCCAATTCAGGACGCGCTAAAAATCCCCAGTTATCTTCATAAATTTCATAAATGTTAAAAAACAAACTCGGGCGGCTATATGTTGCGCCTAATCCTAATCCTATATAAGGAAGAAAAGCGCTGTTTCCCGGAAAATATTTATGCAAAGTCAGTGCAAGAGGTAAGGTATAATTATACTTGTACAAATCGGTTGTTACATCCGTTGTGCTATTGTATTCATAGGTTTGATAAGATTTGTATTCATAATATGAATTCCATGAGACATCGAAACCAACCGACAGATTGTTATCATTTATCATCTTCCGGTATTCAAGTTTACCACCGGCATAACTGGTGGCATCAACATATTTATCACCCATTGGTATATTCACATCCCATGCGAAGGTGAAAAAATTATCAAAAACCGAACCCATTGGTGTGTAAGCAGCTTCCTGCGCACTTGCATTATTAGCACCAAGTATAACTATAAACAGGAATAAACATATTTTGCGATTCATATCTTTTATTTTTTGGAAATTTTTATTTAAAAATTTTGAATAAACTTAAAAATTAATTTGTCGTGATGTAAGGCGATTGTTTGAACGCCTGGTTTACCGCATCAACCGCGAGTACTGAAGAAGATACACCCTGACCTAATACCCCATTACTAAAATTAGTCCATAAAATATCAACCCTGTTATTTACCAGGTCAATGTTCTTAAGATCAATTAATTCAACTACCATGCTTCCGGTTGTATAGGTGTAAGTATAAGAATAAGGATAATAAGGATAATAAGGATAATAACCTCCATAACCCCCATAATAACCCCCATACCCCCACCAATATCCCGGATAATAAACTTCAGTAGTAGTGACCGTAATGGTTACAACTCCGATTCCTATATCGGCAAGATTCTTATCAGTTACTTTAGTATAGCCACGGCTTTGCATATTATTATCAATAGCATCCAAAATAGGTTGTGCTAAACTTGAGCTAACTGTTGAATCATTTGCGTCATCAGCTATCTTATCTATAAATGGTGGTAAATAATAAGTTTGATAATTGGAAAAATTTGCCTCAGCATCATGATTGGTAACTACAATTGGCTTTAATGTAAGGTCTTCAAAATCGGGCAGATTTCGGCAGGATACAAATGTGGCTGCAACGGTTAATACAATAAGTATTTTTTTCATTTTTTATTTAGTTTTATTAAGGACACAAATATAATAGAATTATTTAAAAAAAAGGATTATGAAATTGCAAATAATAAAGCTATATAAACTTAAATCCATAGTTCCTTATTCATCAGGTACAATAAATAAAGTATTTTTAGGCTCGTAACATTCTTACCATGTATCATCAGCGGTTATCAAATACTTATGTTTAAATTGTCATTACTCCAGTCAGCTTCCTCATGGATGGTTGCATTTATTATTTTCATTCTTATCATTATTTTTTATTTGACAGGACATTATTACAGGCTTAGAAAGATTGCCCGCTATCCTGAACATTCAAAATATGAATTAGGAACCATTAACGGGATATTGCTTGGGTTGCTGGGATTGCTGCTGGCATTTACTTTTGGCATGTCCAACTCGCGATATGATAACAGGAGGGATCTGGTAATTGAAGAAGCTAACGATATAGGTACAGCAATACTAAGAGCTGATCTGTATCCCGATAGTACCCGTCAATTACTGAGAAATAATTTTAAGGAATATGTGGAAGCACGCATTGCTTTTTACCAGGCGGGGATGAATATGCATGACGTTATAAATTATTACATGAAAGCAGACAGCATAAGCAAAGTTATCTGGAATATTGCAATTACTGATGCCAGGATAAATAACATTGTGGTGCGTTCAGGGCAAATGATTCCTGCTTTAAATGCAATGATTGATATTACCACAACAAGAAGGGCTGCCGGTGAATCCACCATTCCTGACTCTATTATGTATTTTTTGTTTGTTCTTTGTTTGTGCTCGGCATTTTTAATAGGCTACGATAACAAAGGCAAAACTGATTGGGTTGTTGTAACAGGTTTTGCAATTATATTATCAATAACTATTTTTATGATAGTTGATTTAGACCGTCCGCGCAGCGGGCTTATTGATATGGATGTGCCAAATCAAAAAATAATTGAATTACGAAGTATGTTTTAAGTAATTAAAAAGAAAATGCACGAAGTTATTCGTGCATTTTAACTAAACCTAAAAATAAATATTTACTTGCCAAGCTTAAAAGCAAGCCCGCCACCAACACCAAATTGCAACATGGAAGAGTAGGTGCTCGCCCCTGCACCAGCGCCACCTGTGCCAAAATAGAGACTACCACCCACCGATTGCACAGCCGATAATAGCTGGCCCTGTAATTTGATAGCCATTTTTTCATTTATCCAAATATTAGCTCCCAAACGGGCACCCCAGGCAAAACGAGTTCCGCTGTTGCTGTCGCCATTATTGGGATTTTTAGCGCTGCTGAATAAAGCACCCAGCATTAAACCTCCGTACCCTTCAACAGGGCTATCGGGCTTTTGCATTTTACGTCCGAAAGCCAGCATGGCATAATTAAAAGTAAGATCTAAATTTCCGGAAACACCACCACCTCCCAAAACTCCCGGTGAATAATAGGTAGTGGGTGCTGTGGTCATTTGACCTATATATAATAACTCCACACCATAATTAACTTTCACCATAAACTCTAAGCCGACACCGTACTGAAAGCCACCTTTTATCTTTCCTTCATAGTAGGAGTCATCATCATAATATGAATCGAAACTATCGTCAAATGTATAAACACCATATAAATTAATTCTTTTTTCTTTGCCCGTCTTAGCAGGAGGGGGTGCCGGAGGTGGTGTAGTTTTAACAACAATAGTGTCTTGTGCAGAGGACGCGCTGCAAATTACCAGCGGAATAAATAATGCAAGGATTATCTTTTTCATAATAATTATTTGAATTTAGTTAATGAAGTATATTACAATTTCTTTACAAATATAGTATTCTTTTCTCTTTTACAAATACGGCAAACTGTGAATTGGTAACTTCGGTAATGTCCATCCAGAATCCGTCAACGGTAACCTTGTGCTTCGGGTATTCATCAGGTGAGGCCTGCTTATTATCAGCACCCATCATAAACGTTCCGCCATCAATCCAAACCATTCCTGCATAATTATTATCGGGAGTATTGGAAGGGTTAGCTGTTGAATCAACCTGCGTTTTCTTTAAATTACCAAAGCGCGAAGGAATATTTGATTCACAACAGGTAAGCGAATCATTGAGTGCTGTTGAATCAATATCGGATAATGAGTCAGATTTATCATTTAAACGGTTGCATGAACAGAAAAGTGCGATAGCAAAAACAATAAATACTATTAAAAAAGTTTTCATTTGGCAAAAGTAATTTTTTAATGAGTAATAATTTTCATTACTTTGTACGATCAAACTAACCCGCATCATGAAAAAATTTATTATCCTGCCGACTTTACTTATCCTGTTTGCATGCATAGTGAATAACCCGTCTTTTGCGCAGGAGGAAATTAAAAAGGAAAAGAGCTTTAAAAATACAATTCGCTTTAACATTACCAACCCGTTAATATTCGGGGGAAAGGCGCTCATCTTCGGGTATGAAAGAACGTTAGGAAAGCATCAGAGTTTTTCCGTTAATTTAGGGCAAACTTCGTTACCAAAACTTTTTAACCCCGGTTCTTTGAACGATTCGCTGGCAGCAATTGCAGGTATCAGCGATAAAGGATTAAATGCTTCCATTGATTATCGCTTTTACCTGAAAAAAGAAAATAAATACGATGCTCCCCGCGGTGTGTATATCGGACCTTATTATTCATATAATTTTTTTGAAAGGAAAAATAACTGGCATTTGGATAACTCAACCTACGTGGGCGATGTAACTACCACTATTCAAATAACAATGAACACAGTGGGAGCCGAACTGGGCTACCAGTTTATTTTGTGGAAAAGAATGACAATTGATTTGATTTTGATAGGCCCCGGTATGGCGGGTTATAAAATTGAGGCTTCGTTAAATACTACTTTAAATCCGGAGGATGAAGCTGAATTGTTTCAGAAAATTAACGATGCTTTGGCTGACAAAATTCCGGGCTACAGTTTAGTAATCAACGAAGGCGAATTTAAAACCAATGGTATATCCAATAGTACAAATATTGGCTTCCGGTATATGGTTCATGTAGGTTTTAGATTTTAAAAAAAATAAAACCAGCTTTACGCACAAAATAAAACGAAATAAACCTTTCACTAAAAAAAATTAAAAATCATGAAAAGAACAATCCTGTCCGCTTTAATACTGGTAATATTTTTTACGTCAGCAAATTCTCAATCACAAGGCCCTGAAAAAAGAATTAACCTATATGGCGCTTATGTATTTGATGATGAAGTAAGCGCTTATGATACTTATAATTATGGATTTGGCGGTAAGATAAAAGCCGGTTTCCAGTATGGTGCCGGTATTGAATTTTTGCCGCGCGAGGATTTTGGTGTTGAATTGCTTTACATTGGCCAGATGACAGAAGGCCAGCTCAATTATTATACCTCATATTATCCCAGCGGGACACCTTTTTCTTTGGATTTAAGTTTGAATTATGCCATGCTGGGCTTTAACAGGTATATGCAAAATCCAAGTTCAAAAGTTGAAACCTTTGGAGGAATAATGCTTGGAGCTTTGTTTTCAAGTGTTAAAAATCCGAACAATGGCGAAAGCCGCAGCGCAACAAAATTTACCTGGGGCTTGCGTTTGGGTGCAAACATTTGGGCATCGGACAGAGTAGCCGTAAAACTACAGGCGCAGGTATTATCGGCTGTTCAATCAGTGGGAGGTTCCGCATATTTTGGTACAGGAGGGTCCGGTGCGGGTGTAAGCACGTATTCTTCCATGATGCAATTTGGTATTGGTGGCGGACTTGCTTTCAGATTAGGGAATTAAGTTGCGTCAGTTTTTTTTCTTTTTATTTTTAATTGTTGCCATAGTACCTGCTGTTACACGAGCGCAGCAGGATACCACGCAAGCTCCAAATAAGGCATCAGCCGATGACCCGTCACAATTTATTACACGCGCAGAGTTTTTTAATGACCTGCAATATCACAGGAACGATAATAATACTTTCTACCTGAACCAAACCATATTCAGAATGGTTGCTAAAATCGGCAAACGGTTCACGGTACGGTTAGATGTTCCATATGTTTATAACTCCTTTTCTTCACCGGCTGAATACGAGCAATCAGGGATCGGGGATATTTCATTTCGTGTTCTTGGATACCAGTTTTTTCAATCATATAAAACTGCTGTTACCGGATCGCTTGAGTGTAGTTTAAATACCGGGCAATCACCGTTGCTTGGATTGGGAAAGAATCTTATCATTCCCATGATTACCTACACCACAAAATTGCCGAAACAAAAAATGCTGCTCGCAGTTGTTTTGCAACAGGTTAATTCAGTGAGCGGTGATGAGTTGCGGCAGGAAGTTAGCTTTACAAAAGTGCAGGCAATAATGCTTAACTACTGGTCACAAAAAGTGTGGACAGTTTTAGCACCGGAGTGGTATTTTGATTATACGCATGATGATGTGTCGATGAATTTGCAGGGAAGGCTTGCGTATGCACCGGTAAAACGTATTAACCTGTGGATACAGCCGGGCGTTGGAGTGTTTGGTGATTTTGCAGCGCGTTATGAATGGAAGATAGAAATAGGGAGCCGTTATTTCTTTTTAAGGGATACATTTTTTAAGAGAAAGAAAAGCGGGTGATAACAATAACTACCGGGAAGAAAAAAGCAACGTAAAGTCAAAAATAAACAGCCGCCACAAACATGTTATTTTTTCTTTTTTCTTTTGAGATGGTAAATATTATTTCCACCTTTACAGCCCTCATAATATAAAACAATATGAAAATGAAATTTATTTTACCGCTTGGCTTCATGGCATTAATGATTGCCTGCAGCCCCTCCACTAAATTAGAAAGAACCTGGACAGATCCTTCTGTAACTCCCGAAACTGTAAAGTCGCTTAAAAAAGTTTTGATTATTGCACGGTTGAAAGATGAAACAACTAACCGTACCGCTGAAGATAAAATTGTATCCAGGTACAAATCAGGGCAAGCGGTGCAATCTTATGTATATCTGCAGGCTTCTGATACTAACCAGACTGCTGTGGATAATAAGCTGCGTAAGGATGGTTTTGACGGAATTATTGTAATGCGTTTAACAGGTATTGACAAAAGCCTCGATATTCAAAACACGGGGTATAGCGGATATTACAGGTGGGGATATGGCACCACCACTGTATCCGAAAATCAAACCTTCAATGTGGAAACCAAACTCTATTCAATGGAAACCGGTAAAATGCTTTGGTCAGGTACTACCTCCACCTACAATCCATCAAGCCTTGATAAATCAATGGATGATATTATTGCTGCCATCAAAGCGCAATTTGTTAAACAAGGGCTAATAACAGAGTAGGTTTAGTTAACCATTACAAATTCCACCCTTCGGTTTTTAGCACGGCCTTCGGATGTTTTATTATCGCCAATGGGATTTTCTATTCCAAAACCTTCGGCTGTAATCCGGGATGCATCTACACCTTGCTTTATAAGATAGTTTTTAACAGACTCAGCCCTGTTTTTTGAAAGTGTGAGGTTGCTTTCAACACTGCCGACATTGTCGGTATAGCCGGTAACATTCAATTTGTATTCCGGTTTTTCCAACATCATCGTAGCTAAAAGATTCAGATGAGAATATGATGACGGTTTAATTGCAGCTTTTCCGTTTTCAAACTGGAGACCTTCGTACGCTTTTCTTACTATTTCTTTTTCTTCCTTATTCAATTCAATCTGAATGCCGGAAATTTCATCGGGAGAGGGAGCAGGTGCATCGGGAACTACCTTACGCTTTAAGAAATCAATAAAAAAAAGATTCACTATGTAAAAGTCGTCTGTTAAAAAAGATGAGGATATGCCGCTTGGAGCTGTATACATGTTTGGCGTTATACCTTCACCCCTCTTCGTATTGAGATGGAGTGTCTTCCTTGCAGGTTCATATGTGCCGTCAATTTTTTTAATCAGCAAACCTGGTATTATATTTCCGTCTTTTACAGTAATTTTTCCTTCACCGCAATAACAAATAGAGTCTTTTCTCGCGGAATAGACTACCCTATGCTCACCATCCGTTACAGGAAGCGCACCGCGCTCGGTGAACGATTCATAATATTCTTCAAAGCAGTTTTTTGCTTTGGTGGTATCTCTCTTGTAAAGACCCTGCTGGCCATTTACTGAGTTCACAATGGCAATTATTGCCAGTATAGTTAAAACCTGTTTCATATAAATATAGTTTTGGTTGTTCAAAAGTATAAAATTTGTAATTTAAATAGGGGAGTATTGAAATATAAAGCAACCACTGCCCAAAGAAATTTTTGAGTGGAACATTACACAATTTACAAGATCAGCTGAATAAGTTAAAGCAATTTTTTTGATTAACGAATCGAAACCTTTTTATCGTTTTTATTAAAAAGCTTATCATTCAATACAACTGAGGCGCGGCCTCTTGCCAATACAAGCAACTGTATATTTTTACTTGTGGTAAGAATTACCTGTGGATGTATAGCCAGTGTATCCACATTGAAATCAATCTTCTGCCCGGTTTTTCCTTTTTCAATTGCCTGAAAAATGATTTGTGGCAGTTTAGCAGCAAGCGGGGTTACATTGATATTAAGTTTTTCAGAAATGAGATCGAGAACTGTTGTATGCAATAACCAATCGGCAGAATTAAGCAATGAACTTTCCGAGCTGATATCAAAATCAAAATCTTTTAAGCTGAAAGTAGTGGTGGCGGAATCAAAAGAAGGTGTTCCTTTTACATACAGCGTACCGTCAATATCGCCCTTTACCTTTAGCTCGACAGCAATACCGGTGGGTGTACCATACACACGTACTTTCTTAATTGTGGTTGTAAAACCTTTTGCCGAAATTGGCTTACCCGCAAGTTCGCGATTAAGAAACCCGTTGAGCATATCAAACCTTATGAGTGAGTGTACATAAATATTCAGGCTGTCGCTGGTAACATCAATTTTTTTGAACGGAGGAAGAAACGCATTAGAAGGAGGAATTGAATCTCCCTCGAAATAAATCCGTGTAAATGTTTTTAGCTCAAACAGCAAGCTGATGAGGTCAGGATTTGTTTCTTCAAGGCGCCCGCTTAAATCTACGCCATAAGGTTTGAGCCACACCTGCACTCCTTTTTTATTGATACGGACAGGTTTTTGAATATCGCGCCAGATATCGGAAGCTACTTTGCTTGTATTCATTAAATTCTTTAACGCTGCATCTGCCATATCAATGACCTGCGACTCCTTGCTCTCCAGCAAATTTTCAATAGTGCCCCGTAAATTTATTTTTACAAAACCTACTTTTAATTTAGGCTCCTTTACCCATTCAATCCTTTGTAATTTTGAATTGGAAACAAAGTCCCATGATGTATCCATATGCAAAGTGGTAGCGAGGTAAATATTTATTTCTGCTTCAACCGGAGTTTCATTTTTAATTTTCACACCGGCAATCTTAGCCCTGACCTTTCCGGAAATTTTTAACGGAACAACAAGAGACAATGTCCGGTTGTTTCTCTTTAAGGTAATTTTTCTCATCTTTGATATCTGCAGGTGCAGGCTATCGCCCTTCTCATTTATAGCTATCCATTTATTAACGAATGTACCCTGCAGCTTATTATTGATCAATTCTTCAAATCCAGATACCCTGTACTGAACCGGAATATACAGTACAGACAGTGGCGGTTTGAGTAACGTATCTAAAGTGGATTCGGCAGGCGGTTCAGGTTTTACGCGATTGCAGGAAACAATGCCGGCAAAAAGAGCAAGCAGGCAGCCAATGAAAAGGATGTTTCTCATGTTTAATTCGATTTTAACGGATAAAAGATTTTTAATAGCTGCTGTCCGGTTTTTCTTTATCGCCAATATTGATTTTATAACCAACCGAAAGTTCCCAGCACAATAATCTTGACTTATTATCATAGCCCGCATAGTCATGAAGATGCGTGAGCAAAAGATTGTAGTGGAAATCAACAACAAACATCCCCAGGTCGGCACCTATGCCTCCTTTGAAAGTAAAACCGGTTGTCCATAAATTTTCCTTCTCAATCCCAAGGCTATTTTCAGCTACATCAAGCAAGATAGAAAACGATGCGCCCATCTGACCGTGCATACATCTTTTACTGTCGGGCGATTTTAAAATTTGCACTCCCGCCATAAGCGGAACCTGGAAAATTTGCAGGTTAACTTTTTCTGATTTCATATTAATAGCATCTGAAATAGTCGGGTTAGCGCTTACATATTGAAGACCTCCTAAAAGATATAGATCCCCGTCAGTTCTGTACATTGCCCCGCCACTAAACCCGATTTCGGCATTTGGAGAATATATATATTCGTTCGGATCGAGTGAGGTAAGGTTAACGCCTCCGTGTAAAATTACACACATTGGTAAAAGAGGTTTTTCCTGGGCATTCGCTGTATGTATTAGTACGGTTAAAGCCCCAATAAGCAGCAGGTTTTTCATCATGATAAGTTTAATGCAAAAGTAATGGCTATTCTGTTAAACAGTTCAGGCTAAAATACAAAAGGCCGGTGAAGCCACCAGCCTTTTAATAATTTAAACAGCTTCGAAGCTATTGAATATCCTTTTTTGTTTTATCAACGGCATTAATGAATGGAATATTATCCTGCAACTCCATACGGACGGCAGTTTGCATATACAATTCAAGCTGCATGTATTTTGCCGCTTTGAGAGCACCCACTGCTGTGCTGAATTTGGGGAAATACTTTTGATTGAGTTTTTCTAACGCAACATTATTGTCCATTATTTTTTTCCCCAGGTCGGCTGCTTTTATATCATCGAGCGTGGTATAATGATCGGCATAATCTGAAATAATACTTATGCGTTCTCTTCCCAATACTTTTCGCTCAATTTCGAAAGCATCGTAGGTAGTCCAGAATGCTGTTGCTTCAGTTGTACTAAACTGCATGTATTCAATAACCAGTTCTTTTTTTGCTTTGCCATACATGGCCTGAATCAGATCAACGTCTTCTTTGTTTGATTGTGCGTAAGCACCCGTAGTAATAACGGCTGCAATTACTAATGCCAGGATTTTTTTCATAGTGTTTGTTTTTAAATTTTTTGAATTGACAACGCAAAGCTAATAATTATTAGAACATTTAATAAAATACTTTGCAATTTTTCCATTTCATAATCTTTTTGAGGTTTATCATTAAAATCATCACGTTTATAATAACAGGTATAAAAAGAATTTATAAAATATTGTTGGTTAATTAAATATTGGTTTAACTCATGCTGAACCAGGTATTAATATATATTAATTGAAAGTAATAAATTAAGTAAAACGAATATTCGGGCAGCCAGGTGAACCGTTAGTACTTTACGGGGGCAGTTAGTGATTTGGAGAAAGAAGCAGCGGCAGCGTTAGCCGGAGAATATAAATTTTGCGCGGGCGGATTAAGTAAGAAAAACGAATCCCCGTTTTTCGCGGAGGATTCGTTTTTTTTTAATTATTCTATCCTGTTTGAACCGGGCAAATAAAAACAGAAAAATTACGCGGCAATTTGCGAAACCGGCTCGGAATAAATGCTGCGCCCTATGCTGTTTATGGCGCGCACTTTAAAATAATAGCGTAACCCGTTTCTCAACCCCTGCACCAGCATCCTGCGGGCAGTAATGTCGGCAACCGAAGCCCAGCTGGTTTCTATATCGGGAGTTGTGGTCATAAGAATTTCAAAGTGTGTGCTGCGCGGGTTATCCGAAACAAGGTATAGCTTTATTGAATCGCCATCACCGGTTACTTTGGCGCGCACCTCTTCGACCGGGTGAGGCGGTTTCATTTTAACCGATGCTTTTTTAGTTTTCAACGCGGCAGCAAGAATAATTTCTTCGGCCTGCAGCGGGGCAGTATCGGCTTTGGTTTGCACATAATACGACACATTGCGCAGGGCAGTATCAAACTGAAGCTCCTCTGTATCGGCAACAGCAAAACTCTCGTGGCTGCCGGTTGCCGTAGCGGCATCGGCTGCCGCAAGGTCACCGGTTGCGGTTTGAAGGGCTGTAAGCAAAGCAGTTTTTTCGGGCGATGCCGGAAAAAACGCGCTGGCGGTTACCGCATCGTGTGTGGCAGTTCCCTGGGTTACTTTTTCGCTGCGGTTCATTTTGTTTAAATAAAGCGCTACTAATACTCGTTTGTTTTTCATGTTTTTGTTTTTTTTTGTTTTATGAAAGCAAAGATGCGGGTATGGTAAGCGTGAAAGTATTATTTCGCAGCCCGTTTTTTGCATTTGTAAGATTTTTGGCGGGTATTAAAACGCCTTTCTCTCATGAAAATGCACTTTGGCATTACGGCCCGCACAAAAAAATGCTGTCAGAAAAATGCTGATTGTTTAAAAAACTGCCGGTAAATTATTATTTTTTAAACACGATTCTCAAAATTATTACCAATACAGCCGGCAAAAACGGAGCAGCTTTTATTAAAATGTGTACAACACGCGGCATTTGTTGTACAACTTTTTGCGAAAACGCGGCAACACTTACCAGGAGTATGACAACTTTTGTTGCCTGTTTATAAAAACTTATTAACGCCTGCGCAGCTTTTAATAATCGTTTGGCAGCATTTGAAATAGCTTGTACAAACCTCCATATATATAAGGCATGGTTTGGTATAGCCTGCGCATACACCGCTGAACTGTATGTTAACGCTGAAGGAAACCGCTAAACAATTGAAATAATGCGTGAAAAGGGTATTAATTATTTAAACAGTTGCGATGCATTTTGTTAATAAAAATAGTTGCACAGCATTAAAATGCTTTTTATTTTGTGTGGCGGATTTTGGTGGTAATGCAATCATTGGGGGAAGTATCGAGTAGCAAGTAGCAAGTATCGAGTATCAAGTAGCAAGTATCGAGTATCAAGTATCAAGTAGCAAGTATCAAGTATCAAGTATCAAGTATCAAGTATCAAGTATCAAGACTGCGAGCGTCTTGACACGAAATATGAAGCACGAAATACGAAGCACGAAATGCTAAACAAATTATGACAACAGCACCGTTACTTACAGACACTTCATTGCGAACCGCGAGGTACCAAGCGGAAAGCAATCTTCCAATTCATACTCCGGAACATGAGATTGCTTCGCCCGATGAAAAATCGGGACTCGCAATGACGTTCAGGTTCGATCGTTCCTCTCCCGCAATGACGTTCAGGTTTGATCGTTCCTCTCCCGCAATGACGTTCAGGTTCGGTCGTTCCTCTCCCGCAATGACGGAAACGGTTAAACAGGCGCCATTAAACAGTATGCACTGGCTGGCATTGCAGGCGTATGTTGAGATAATGAAGCTGAAAAATTATTCGCCCAATACTATTTCCAATTATCGAAATTGGTTTATTCTTTTTATGAATTGTTTTCCTGACCGCAAACCATCAACCATTACAAAAAATGAAATAATGGATATGCTTGTGCGGTTCAGAAACAGTACGAAATGGAGCTCCACTTCGCAGAACCAGTTCATTAATTCAATAAAATTTTTCTATGAAAAATTATTAAACCGACCCTGTGAGGTATATCAATTGCCCCGTGCAAAAAAAGAATACAAGCTGCCAACGGTATTTTCGGCTGAGGAAATAAAGCGAATAATACTGGCACCCCAAAATCTGAAGCACCGCACCATACTTTGCCTGGCTTATGCAGGCGGATTACGTATAAGTGAAATAGTGAACCTTAAAATGGCGGATATTGACCGGAGCAGAATGGTTATTACACTAAGAGCAGCGAAAGGTAAAAAAGACAGGCAGGTGATGTTATCAGAAACACTGTTATGGCTTTTTGAAGCCTATTATAAAGGAGAAAAAACAAAACCTGTGAAATGGCTTTTTGAGGGACCCTGTAATACACAGTACAGCACCAAGAGCATTGATAAAATAATGAAGCAGGCAAAAATAAAAGCGGGAGTAAATAAAAAAGGAAGCGTACACGCGCTGAGGCATTCATTTGCCACACACCTGCTTGAAAGCGGAACCGATTTACTTACTATAAAGGAATTACTGGGGCATAACAGCCTGCGAACAACATTAACCTATACACATGTGAGTGTTAAGCACATTAGCCGGGTGCAAAGCCCGCTTGACAAGTTAGGAATATTAGCCGGGTAGTTAAACTAATGGTTTAAGGTAGGGAATTCCGCACATGCAGGTAGGGATAATTTTTTTAATGTGAGAAAAATGAATACTTTAGCTTTTTATTAGGTAGGGATAATATAATGTTATACGCAACTGCTTTGTCGCTTCGATTGAGCATTTCTGCGTATCGAAACTGAAGTCGGCAAAGCCGTTTGGCTATCGCTTCTGTAAAATAAAAAGAGAGGCAACCCAACCGCACAAAACCCACCCTTCAGTTGCCTCACATTTTATTTTACCCCACCGCACCCCGCTTCGTAGTAAAGTGTGTTGCTATTCCAACAAATCCTTTTGAAGATTTGGAAGCGCACACAAAAAATAAACTTTTGAAGTTAATCATTGCAGTAATTTTTTTCTGTTGGATGCTGTGGTTAGGTTACAGATTAAGGCGACAAGAAGATGCCATAAAAGAAAATGATGCAAAAGCCGATGCATATTTTGACAGCATTAATAAAGTCAATCAGAAATAAATTCAATTCAAATGTTTACTCACAAAACGAACTTCAAAAACAAATTTCTCTAACTTCGCATCGTGAAAAAACAGAAAAAGTCCATAAAGAGTTTTTTGAACAAGGTCATTCAAGGCGACTGTTTAGAGGTAATGAAAGAGTTCCCAGACAAGTCAATTGACATGATTCTTTGCGACCTTCCATACGGACACACTCAAAACAAGTGGGATTCAATTATTGACCTCAAAAAACTTTGGGAGCAATACGAAAGAATTATCAAAGCCAATGGTGCAATCGTATTAACTGCACACGAGCTTTTCACCGCCAAACTTATTATGAGTAACGAGAAACTTTTTAAATACAAAATCATTTGGATAAAATCCAAACCGACAAATTTTCTCAACGCAAAAAAACAACCCTTGCGCAAGCATGAAGATGTTTGCATCTTTTACAAGAACCAACCAACTTACAATCCACAAATGTCTTTTGGTGAACCTTACGACAAAGGAATTCGGAAAGACCAATACAGCGGGAACTATGGTGACTTCAAACCAAGGCATGTAAAGAGTAACGGAGAACGATACCCAAACGATGTTGTTTATTTTGAGGAGCAAAATATAAATGACTTCATTTACATCAAGACCGCAGAATCAGAAGGAGAAGTTTTACACCCTACTCAAAAACCAATTAAGTTAGGTCAATATTTAATCAAAACATTTACCAACGAAGGCGATATTGTTTTAGACAATGCTTCGGGCAGTGGTTCATTTTTAGTTGCTGCTGCTTTAGAGGGCAGAAAATATATCGGGATTGAATTGAACGAAGGCACTTTCTTATTTAAGAAAAAGAAAATTGATTATGTAAAGCATTCAGAAGAGAGAGTGAAAAATGCAATGGTCAAAGAGGCAGAAGTAAAATATCAAAAGCAATCTACTCTCAAACTTTTTTAAATTCCTGTAAACGGAATTGCAATCAACTTACTTTGTATATCTTTTAATTGAACATCACTCAGTTGTTTTTTCACAAACAACCATTCCGCTAAGTGCAAATATTGATTGACATTTAATATCGGTTCAACTTCACCGATAATATTTGCATCTGATTTTACATACGCAACTTGTGCAGCAGTAAGCAATCCTCTTGCGAACATATCCATTGCAATTCTAACTGCATCAACTCTTGTCAAATTATAATGCAGCGTTCTTAAATCATCTTGCGCAACATCAGCAGCAGTCAATGTCAAAATATCTTCCAGTTTGTCAAGAGTGTTTAAGTTCCTATGATAAAATTCTATTTCCTGTCCTCTGTATGTGAACCAAGTTCTACCTTGTTCAGTTAGCGAACCCCTTTCTAAATAAACTCCTTCTCTCTTTACTCTGTTTTTTGAAACCCATCCGCAAACAAATAGACACCAATTTTTTTTGGCGAGCAGTTCCAGGCAATTCACCATCACCTGCAACTTGTAAATGAGTCATTAAATAAATGTCAGTGTTCAACCTATCATCATAAATTTGTCTTGCAAAAAAATTATGCTTTGCTTCTCTTACAATAGTTCCAGAACCACCATAAGTTTCAGCAAAAGCCATTTTTCCACCTCTGCACTTCACATCAATTTTTACACCTGTCGGTGATAAAATATCATAACCAAGATTTGTGTGACGGTCAGGGTCGTCTTCAATATTCGGCAAATGCAAAATGTGGCGGACAACCATTTCTGCTAACAGTCCAGAACCTTGTTCGCTTAAACTTCCTCTTTCTGCACCAGTAGTTGTTGCATATTTGTCAAGATAGTTTGCGGCTTTCTCTCTAATCGCATAACCATTTGGACCGTCCAGTTTAAAAGTGATAACCATATTTATTTTCGTTTTTATTGTTAAAATTAATCAGATTCGCTTCCCAATCGGTCAGATTTGCGTCCTGTTCCATCAGAATCGCATCCTGTTCTGCCAAATTGGCATCATGTAAAGTAGTTTTTCAATCCTGTAAAACAGTTTTCAGACCCTTAAAGCCAGTTTTCAAGTCCTGCCTTTTGGCTTTTGCCCCCGCCCTTTTGATTTTCAAATCCGCACAAATGAATGTGCCTTGCCTATAAATCAGAAAGCCGTCCCGCCAAATCGGGACGGCTTTCGCACTCCTTATTATTATGTCCTTACGGACGAGTAAACTTTATTCCAGTAACAGTTTTGGTTTCGGGTGCAGTAGCTCCATACAAACCTTTCACATAATTTTTACAATCTTGTGCTACATCAACCATTCCTGTATTTTCTGCATACAATGCTTTATCCCTTGTAATCCGAGCAGTGCCAACGGGAGCAATGATAGTTCCGATATTATCATTAGCCGTTTTCATTGCAGTAGCCAAAGTTGAAAGTGCAGCAGTTTTCAAATCATTTTCATTTGGTGCATACAAAGGTTCAGAAATATACAAGTCAACCAACTGCTTGAAAGTATCCGCCTTCTGAACAAACCCTTGGTGACTTGTGGACACATCAGCAGGGTCAGGAGTTCCATCAGGAAGCGTATCAACCTTCACACCGTAACCGCGAAAACGGTCAGCCAAACCTTTTGCATCTGCTTTTATTTGGTCACTTGCAGCCGTGCTTTTAAAATAGTTTAGCGTTCTTGTCACCAACTTTTCAGTAGGGTCAAATAATATTTGCCGAGCGTTTATAGGATTTTTTGCTGCTTGTATTGCAGCAGTCAAAGTTTGGTGAGCAGTGTCACCAGTCGTCCACAGCGTAGTCATATTTACAATTGTCAGACGAGCATTACTTGGATTGTAAGTTACACCGAAGGCAGTGCATTTATCAATAAGTAATTTGAAATTACTGATGTTGACGGAGTGACCAGTTTCTGAATTTGATGCCATGATAATTTTGTTTTAGGTAAGACAAATTTTTCAAGGGCAAATGTAAAAAGAATAAATGAGATGCAAACATTACCGCCACCGCCTTGAAAGCCCACGCATTTGCAAGCACATTTTATTTTTTCACAACGCTCAATCCAACCGCAGAAAAAAATAAAAAGAGCTTGCAAGCCAACACACGCGGCAGTGCGTAACGGGTTCGTGCTAACTCGATGCGGCAGAGCAATGAATGTAAATCGCCTTGAACAAACAGTGTGCGAACTTCAAACATTTGTGCCTTGAACGAGCAGTAGCAGTATGCGTATAACAGTAAGATTAAAAGAAATAAATTTTTTTTGGGCTTTGTTCGGTTCACAAACATTTGTGCTTTCTACTTACATTTGTGGTTAATCAAAGTGTGTGCAAGTAATCCCAAAAAAAAATTTACTTCTTTAATCCCTTCTTCGTTATCGGCAATTATTACGCTCCGAACAAACGGTAGTGGTAATTTGAAAGTTCAACCAACAATGGACAACTAAAATGAAAAAGACAACCTCACTTCTCGCAACAATTTTATTTTCAATTCTGACATCATTCGGACAGACAGGAACAACCAAAGAGATACCAACCAAAGATGGAATGTTTTGCGGAAAGGTCGGAGAGAGCGGAAAGACAGGCGGTAACTATACTTTAGCGGAGCTTAAAAACTGCGATTGGAAAATTACATCTGTTGACACAAGCTACACCGTGACAGAGTTTAGAATGAGCCTTGTTCCTAAGGACGACTCATACAAATATTCAGAACAAGAAGTGAAAGGCAATACTATTCCAGAAACATACAGAAATCAAATTCTGACACACACGCGAAATGTATTTTTGGAATATATTAAGGCTGTGAACAAGAAAGGCGAATCAGTATTGGTTAAACCAATTGCAGTTAGGATACACCTTGATTAGATAACATAGAAACTTGGCAGAGAACAATTTCATCGGAAAAGTATAACTGCCGATAACAGCAAGATTAAAAGAAATAAAAAAAAGAAGGGCTTTGATAGGTAAACAAAGAGTTGAGCTTCTAATGAACAGTGTCGGTAAACGAACAGTAGTGCTTCTAAACCCTTCTTTTTTTTACTTCTTTAATCCCTTCTTCGTTATCCGCAATTTTAACGCTCCGAACAAACATTCTGCTAACATCAAACAGACAGCGATGAAAAACCTTTTGATGATGTTCTTTTTACTGACTTGCAGAATTTGCAATGCACAGGAAGTTGATTCTTCAAGGTTTGTTTTAATTGATGGAGACACCGTTAATATTTTTCAGTTCTGGAAAGCAAACAGATGCCCGCAAGGTTTTTATCATCAAGATGATTTGCTTGTTGAGAATGATTCAAATTGGAATGGAAGATGTTTTTCATTTTCGTTTGACAATAAAACAAATAGAATTGCTTGCAAGCAAATTGTAAATCCGCGGACAGGTAAGGATTCAGTTATAAGAATAATTTATTCAGATAAAATTGATTCAGCCATAAATGGGGTTATAGCTCTGGGCATTGATGGAGTAAGTTTTTGGGTTGAGTTGTCGAGACCAAATGATGAATGGTTCAATCCTTATAATCCAATAATGTTTGGTTATGTTGATTTGAAAAAAAACAAAACATATCTTTTTGACATAAATAAGTATGCACCAAAGTCAGGACTTGAAGACATTTACTTTTTAGTTTTCGGGTTTTATAAAAAGCTACCTCTATTTTATTTTGATACTTGGAAAGGTGAAGGTATTGACCCGGGATCTACAGAAGGGCTGCTCCATCCTTATTGGGATTCGCCTACAAGTAAAACTAAAATAATTGCGTTTAAGAATGGTAACTTTGAGGAACTCAAAATTCATAACTAAGAAATAAACTGTTGAGCTAACTTGAAACGACACGAATTCTAATGAACAGAAAAACTGCGGATAACAGCAAGATTAAAAGAAATAAAAAAAAGAAGGGCTTTGAGAGGTAAACATCCCGATGTATCGGGACTAATAAACAGTGTAGGTAAACGAACAGCAGTGCTTCTAAACCCTTCTTTTTTTTACTTCTTTAATCCCAATGGAAAGAAGCGCAAACCCTTGATAGTATTGAGATTGCGGGGCTTAGAGTTTTTCAGGTACAACAATGGTACAACTTTTTGACTTGCAAACAACCCTCTGAAACCTGCTCTGGTAGCGGCTTTCAAGCTGTCTAAAAAAGTGCAAATCGTTTTCATTTTCTTCTCTGAAATATTGCACTAAGTTACACTAATATGCTTCAATATGCAAGTGAAAGAAGATATTTATTTATCAACATCTTCTTCATCTAAAGTTGATTTCTCAGAGGAGAAATATCATTTTTCAGATTTTAAAAATCTCGCTCCGCAGGACCTCCGTCACCACATTTTTTTTCTGACCAGAGAAGATGATTTAAAAAAATCGCACAAGAGAAATTCCATTTCTTTTTCTGTTATAAAAACGGAATATGAAAGCAGCAACGAACTTTCATTGAAACACCCTGAGCGCAGAAAACCATTTGAACCCCTTATGCAACCTTTTGTGTGCGCGTTGGTGGAATTGCAAGGTTTTTTTAAAAAGAATTTTTTTACCAAAATTTTAAAGACAGACATAAAAAATTGTTTTTAAAAAACTCCGTATAACCTTGCAAGGGGCGCAGGTGGCTATCTTTGCATAAGGGGGGCAAAGGGTTTTGCGGGGTGGCTTTTTATGCTTGTTGTGAAAAAAGAGTTTGCTGTTAACAAAAAATCAAAACTTAAATACCGTTTTTATTTTTTCACATAAGATTTTTTTAAAAAATATTTTTCGCCTCTCTTAAAAAAAAAATTTATAAGCCACTTTTTAGGATAGCACTATGAAAACTGATTATCATTTTAATAGTAGCTAAAACAAGGGCTATCGGGCGCAAAAGAATCTGATTTAGGGGAATAAAACATTTCACTTTTATCTTTGTGTTACTATGGCATTTCTTGAAAAAGCGGATTACTATACTTCCATTAATCTTTCTGTTTTGGATGCATTAACCGGAGGAGATGATGCAATCATTGATGAACTTTCTGCGGAGGCAATTACTGAAATGAAATCTTTTTTGAATGCACGATTTGATGTTGAGCAAATTTTTAATGCTACCGGGGTTGACAGAAACAAAATGATTTTAATGTACTGTAAAGACATTGCACTTTTCCATATCTATTCCATTTACAATTTCAGGCGCGTCCCTGAGATAAGAGATAAGCGATATAAGAATGCCCTGCAATGGCTACAGGATGTTAATGAGCAACGGATAAACCCTGAGGGCTTGCCTACCAACGAAAAGACATTCGTGAAAACTGGCGGTAATGAAAAACGAATCAATCATCAGCAATGAAAGCAAAACGGACAAAGGGCAAAGAAGCTAACATCATACAGAAAATTGAAGTTTCGCAAAACAGAAGGTCTTCTCAGGATATTGACAGTTGGCGCAATGCGATTAAGAGTGCTGAAAGTGTATTCTACCCGCGCAGAACTTTGCTTTATGATTTATACTCTGAAATATTGCTTGATGGACATTTAACTGCTGTTGTTGAGAAAAGAAAATTATCAGTGAGCAACACACCTTTACTTTTTATTCAGGATGGAAAAGCGAATGAAGAAATTAGCGGACTGATTGAAACCGAAAATTTTTTGTCACTGCTCGGGTATGTTCTTGAAAGCAAAATTTGGGGGCATAGTTTGATTGAACTTTCTTTTGAAGATGGAACACTGATGCCTCAACTGATTCCGCGAAAGCATGTAATACCGGAAAAGGGAATTATACTTAGAAATCAAAATGATGTAGCGGGGTTTAACTTTCGGGAACTGCCTTATATGAATTTTGTTCTTGAATCAGGTGAAAAAGATTCATTGGGCTTGCTTATGAAAGCTGCACAGTATGTGATTTACAAGCGGGGCGGGTTTGGAGATTGGGCGCAATACTGTGAACTTTTCGGGATGCCTTTCAGAGTAGCAAAGTACGATGGCTATGATGAAAAAACACGGACGGATTTAGAGAATGCTTTGAAAGCTGCCGGAAGTGCTGCTTACATTGTTATTCCGAAAGAAGCAGATTTGAATTTCATTCAGAACAATACAACTGGCAGCAGTATTCTTTATGACATGCTTATTGATTCCTGCAATAAGGAATTATCAAAGCTGGTGCTTGGGCAAACAATGACTACTGAAGCATCCGGGGCGTATGCCCAAGCGAAAGTGCATCATGAAGTAGAAAAGGAAATTCTTTTTGCAGATAAACTGTTTGTCAAAAATATTTTAAATGACAAACTGATACCGTTGCTGCGGATTCACGGATACAATGTTGAAGGCGGGAAATTTATTTTTCAGGAAAAGGAAAACATTGATAAAAAAACACGCCTTGACATGGATTTGAAATTAGCAAAGCGAATAAAAATAGATGACAATTATTTTTATGAAACATACAATATTCCATTACCAAAAAATGAAAATGTAAAAAATGGCAACAGTACCGTTAGCTGAAATTTATGAAGTTGCAATTGCCACATTACGAACCGGGGGCTTGGGTTTAAAATGGTATGAGATTGATATGGGGCAATTGGAAATGGAGGGGGAATCATTGCCCTTACAATATCCTGCTGTGCTTTTAAAATTAGGAGATGTAATCTGGAGGGATAAAGGTTTAATACAAATAGGAGAAGTTACACTTACTGTGAAAGTGATTTTTCAATTTCAAAAAGAAGCGGAGATATTAATTGAAGGTACTGTAAGAACCGAGGTAACTGAAAATTTAATACTGCTTGAAACAATTCATCAAAGTATAACAGGAATGACAGGTAGTACGTTCAATCAATTTATAAGATTTAATCAATACCATTTGAGCACTAAACCTTTTGACCTTTTGTGGATTCATGTCATGCAGTACCAATGCAATATTCACAGTGATGCTTCAACACCTGCACCGGCTTTAGATGTTGATTATATTAATCTGAAAGATAATAACTCCTTTATGGAGAGAAGGAAATTTAATTTGATTCATAAATGATGCATCTGTTTTAGGAAGTAAGGGCTATTTTAGCTCGTCAAACATTTGGTCAACTTTCTCTCTCATGTCATGCACAGGATACAGTTTGTAGCTGTCAAAGTTAGGATGAAGTTGTACAAAAAACATTTCTGAAACAGGTTTAGCATAATGGTCTTCAAGAATCTTCTTGTAGATATTTAATTGTAAGCAGTAGTGATTGTAATTGCAATCATCAAGGTCGCTACAAACTCCGATACCACTATTAAAACCGTTATACTCTTTGATGTCCTTACTTCTTTTCCAATCGTAAATCGCATAAGTGCCGTCATCCTTTTTGAAAATCATATCTGCTGTTCCAGCTACATAAATGAAGTCGTCAAAAATTCTCCACTCCGTTCTGTAAAGTTTTAAGCCGGATAGATGCGTATCGTAAAAGTCCAGGAAAAATTCAAACTCCCTTTTGTTTGTGGGCTTTATTTTTTTATCACTGTCAAAATATTTTTCAATGTCAAGGTGTAGGCGTGTACCAAGATTAGCAGATTGTTGGCGGTTTGTTTCCCATTCGTCTTTAAGTTGCTGTGCCGTTCTACCTTGTTGTTGTGCTTTATAAGCTGCCCAATAATCATCATCAAAGTCCTGAAAAAATCTTTTTACCAAAGTGCTTGCCGAAATTGTTCTTGGGTTGTCGTCAATTAAATAAATGTGAGGGATGGGAAAGAATTTTATTCTGCTGTCGCGGTGATGTTTGTTTAACTCGTTTATTTTTCCTTTTGGTTTTTCAATTTCAAGTGTTGACGGGGCAACTCTTTCTTCTGCTGCCTTCTCTGTTTCGTTTTGAAAAAGATTTCCGGTGTCAATAACAACTTTAGTTGTTTCAATAAAAGTAGTGTGCAGATAATTTTCGCGGTAGTTTTCTTTTGCCCATTTTTCTGCTTTGACTTTTGACCAAAATGGTTCTACCGAAACTGTGGGTATATTTTGAAGTTCCTGTGGAATTGTAAAAGATGCGTTCACGCTTTTGATAACTTCTGCAACTAACCTGCAACAACCCTTTGGATTTTCATGGACTTGTTTTTCTGTAAAGCGAATTACAATCCATCCTCTATCGTTGAAATATTGATTGCGGTAATCATCAATTCCTTTGTAGTGTGTTGCAAATCTTCCAATGCCATCGTACGGTTCATCAATTTCAATGTCAATGAACAGATTTAGATTTTCTCTTTCATCAATCAAAGTAAAATCAGGTTCGTAAGGTCTTGTGTTGTCAGAAACAAAAAGAAAGCGGTCATTGAAAAACTGTAAACCTCTTTGTCTGAAAAAATATGTTTTCAATTCTTCTTCATATACTGGCTCTTTGAAACCTTTTATTCCAAGCCGACCTTTTCGCGGAAACTTGATGACTGAATTGGGTTGAGGCATTGATACGAAGGGAAAACAACTCTTTGAAAAGTTGTTGTTGGGGCTATAGCCGATATATTTAACACCTCGTTTGTCGCCTTCAATATCTTGATATTTACCTAATGTTGTCCTGTAAGAAATTTTTTTTTTAGCTATCTCAAGGGATAGATGTGAGTTTTCTTTTTCAAGGTCTGACTTTCGTTCCGATAATTCCGTTGCTTGCTTTTTCAGTTGTTGGAACTGTGTCTGCACGGTATCAATTCCTTCTTTCAAATTTTTCTTTTGTTCCGTCAGCGTTGCAAGTTCGATGCTTGTTTGTTTTGCCTTCTGTGAATTACTCTCAATGGTAGCTTTTAATTTTTCTGTTTCAGATTTGATTGTTTGCAAGTCAGATTGAACTTGCTGTTTATCCTTGTTGATTGTTTGCAGTTGTTGTTGTCCTGAACTTATTGAACTGCTCAATTTATTCCATTCACTTTGCAGTTTGGCCGTATCGCTTTTAAGTTTGGCAAAATCAGTTTGATGTTGTGATTTGTCCTTTGATAAAGCGTCAACGGTTTGCAGAAGTGATTGCTTTGAACTTGTCGCCTCGTTAATCTCGTTATTCAATTTCTTCAACTTATTCGGCTGACGGAAAAAAGCGTAATAAACTGTTCCGATACTTGTCAGAAAAGTTGCCCCCGCGATTATGCTTAAAAGTAAAATCATTATTACGAGAAAATAACTAACCAAAAGTAGTCAGATAATAGAAATAGACAAATGAGTAAAATCAAAAAAAAATCCTACAGAGGGTGCAGGACTTTTTCTTGGAAATTATTTTTGAAATTACGGTTGCTGAATAATTGCTACAATTCCTTTTTGGTCGTTTCGTCTTTTCCTTCCCCCCATTCTTACAAGTGCTGAATAAATATCACCGTAATACGTGGGGTCACCGAGATTTTCAAAAAAGTCAACTGTACCGAGGGCACGTTCTACAGTGTTTTTATGCCAAGCTAATACAACTCCGTTGTCGGTGATTGCTGTAGCTGCACCGGGTAACTGAATGACGGGTGTACCTGCATTGTTAGCAGTTAATACGGTAGTGCGTTCCATCAAATAAAAGCCATACAGTTTTCTGACAACTCCTTTAGGCAAATCCAAGAGTTGGGATTCTTCCCGATATTGAGTGATGTTCAGTTCATCAGTAAGCTGGTCGTACATGTCTGAATCAATCATCATGTAGCGGTCTGTTTTGGGAACATTTTGCTTGTTTAAAGTCAACCGTGCTTTTTTGATGTCAGCAAGCATCAGTTTTTTACGAGTTCCTGTTGCACCTGGCATGTGTGCTGCCACATCAGCACCTGTTGTGCGGATAATTGAACCTGCTGCCTCCGGTCTCCAATGATAAAGCATCCAATCAGCAACCGTTTCCTTGATTGCGCTTTCAGATTCCTGCAAAACATTTGAAAGCTTGTCATAAGCAAGTTCAATAGTGTCGGCATTTGGAATGAGAATCGGGTCGCTTGTAAATTCATCAATGGCATACGTTATATCAACGTCTGTACGCTGCGTAACTGATGCTGGGAGTGATGTTCTGTTTCTTACAATAGCAGGTGCAGCACCAGCGTTGGGAATATGCACAACCTTACCCATTAAAACATATTGGTCGGCAATGAACGCATAATTTAAAAATTCATTGTCCTTAAACAAATTTTCCTGAATGTGTCGTGTCCAGATTTCTTTTTGAATAGCCATTTTATTTTTTTATTAGTTGATAGATAATTTAGGAAGTTTACCAAACTCTTTTTTAAAGAGTGCGGAATATTTTACAGGTTCTTTCTCTTTCATTTCAGAAAGTAACTCAGGTGCTTGCTCCTGATACTCCCGGAATGTTTTGTACTCGGGTGTTTCCTCAGATGTTGTTTGGAGTTGTGAAGCAATACTCCTGTAAGGAGTAATTGCTGTTAATGCAACTTTAGTTGCATCATAATTTGCCTCTGCAAGTGCAACGTAAGTTGCACGTTGTTCTTCGGTGATGCGGTTTGATTTTATTGCACCTTCAACAAGGTCTTTTACTTTTTGCTTTTGCGATTCCTGCAACTTGTTTTGAAACTCGGTGTTTTGCTGTTTCAATTTTTCATTCTCGTCCTGAAGCAAGTTATTTTTATTGTTCTGATTTTGAAATGCAGCTAACACATCCTGCTCGGTAGCTGTTTCCGGTAAACCATACAAGGCAATGAATTGATTTAATATTTGCATGTCATTTTTATTAAGTGAATTTTCAATTTGAAGATTATAGAATTGCCAAACTTCTTTTGCATTGTCTTTTTTCTTTGGTGACTTTTTTATCACTCCATCAAATATTTCATCAACTAACTTTTGCTTTACTGCATCAGTGGCATTGAACCAAGTATCTTTCCCTCTCTGCATCCATGTGTTTTGAATGTCCTCGACATTCATTCCTGTTTTCTCTGCATAGATAGAAAGCAAAGATTTTTCAAGCTCGTCCATCAATGATGCGGTTTCCCTCAATTTGTCTGCATCACCATTGGCAGAACCGGAAACACGGTGAATCATTAGTTGCGCGTAGCGTGACATAAAGATTTTAGTGCCGGCTAAGGCAATCACGCTTGCCATAGATGCTGCAAGCCCGTCAATGTAAATATGGATTTCAGCAGGACTATTTTTTAATGTGTTGTAGATAGTGATGCCCTCAAACACATCACCCCCTGCTGAATTTAACCGAACATTTATTTTGTTGTGCGTGGATTCTAACTTTTTAAAATCAGAAATAAACCGTTTGCTATCGGTGTCTTTCCAATTTCCAATGAACCCATACAACAAAATTTCTGCTGAGTTTTCGTGTTGATTTATGATGTAACTATCGTTCATTTATTTTCAAAACTGTATAAAATTAAATGTTATATTTAACCGAAATGCACTCTGTATTCGTTAGCACTCCTTTGTTTCGCCATGTAGCAGGATGCACATAAATATTTTTAGAAAAGATGACCAGAAAACAGAAAATTGACGTTGCACGAACTCTTTACCTGATGACAGAAAAAAGTCAGAAGGAAATTTGTGATGTTGTTAAGTGGACTGAAAAAACTTTCACTGACCAAAAACGAAAAGGAAACTGGAATGAAATGCGCGACACAAAAAGTTTAACTAAGCAGCAAATTATTTCTATGCTGCATACGCAAACCTTAAAAATTGTAGATGCTGCAAAAGATGAAAACAGATTACTGAGCGCACGCGAAGTAGATTCAATTGCAAAGCTGGCTTCCTCAATTGATAAGTTAGAAAAGAAAGCAACTATTGAAACTTACATAGAAGTGTTTGAGGAATACAACAGATGGCTTATGTCTGTAAACGTTGATTTCGCACAGCGAAATAATCATCATCAGGATTTATTTATTCAAAGCAAGATTTCAAAATGAAAGTAAGTAAACAAAGTTTACAGCGGTGGCAAGCGCATTGCACGAAAGTGCAACAGCTAACTGTTTTTAATGGTTTTGAGAGTGCAACTGAAAAAGCGGAACGGATAGAGAGGGCGAAAACGGATTATCAATTTTTTGTTGAATATTATTTCCCGCACTACGCAAAAAGCAAGTGCGGTCAATTTCAGATTGAAGCTGCCAAAGAAGTTGCACGAAACAAAAAATTGAGAGGGCTTTATGAATGGGCGCGTGGTCACGCTAAAAGCACGCACTTTGATTTAATGATTCCGCTCTGGCTGAAAATTAAAAATGAATTGACAGTAATGATTCTTGTGGGCAAGTCAGAGGATAATGCGAAAACTTTACTCGGTGACTTACAAGCGGAACTGCAATTCAACCAAAGATATATTCATGACTACGGTGAGCAAATAAATTTGGGGAGTTGGGAGGATGGAAGATTTATTACCAAAGATGCGAAAGCATTCTTTGCACTTGGCAGAGGGCAAAGCCCTCGCGGTTTGCGTTACAGGCAATGCCGTCCTGACTATATTGTAGTTGATGATTTAGATGATGATGAACTTGTAACCAATGAAAGCCGTGTTGCAAAAATGCTTGACTGGATTCTTGAAGCATTGTTTAATACAATGGACATGGGGCGCGGGAGATTTGTATTAGTAGGCAACCGGATTCATAAAAATTCTGTGCTTGCAAACTTTGCAAAAGTGCCCGGTGTGAAACATTCAACCGTGAACGCTCTTGATGTAAAAGGAAAACCTTCCTGGCATGAAAAATATTCCAACGAAGATATTCAGCAAGTGGTTGAAACTATTGGAGAGCGAAGGGCGCAAAAAGAGTTTTTCAATAATCCGATTACGGATGGAAGTGTTTTCAAACTGAAGGATATTCGTTTCAAGGAAACTGAGCCATTGAAAAATTACAGATACATCGTTTGCTATACTGACCCTTCATTTAAAAGCGGGGCTAAATCGGACTACAAAGCAACCGTACTCATTGGAAAAAATTCTATTGGAGAATATCATTTACTGAAAGCATTTGTTGCACAAACCACAGTGAAAGAAATGGTGCAATGGCATTACACGATTCACCAAACCTATTCACCCCATTGTTCAATTTACTATTACATGGAATCGAATTTTATTCAGGATATGTTGTTTGATGAGTTTACAAAAATGGGTGAAGAATACGGAACACAAATACCGATTAAAGGAGATGCACGAAACAAACCTGATAAGTTCCAAAGGATAGAAAACCTTCAACCATTATTTGAACGTGGCATATTTTATTTCAATGAAGCTGAAAAAAATGATACCGGCACCAAAAGACTGATTGAACAACTGCTCATGTTTGAGAAAGGCAGCCGTTACCATGATGACGGACCTGATGCCATTGAAGGGGCTGTATGGATGCTTAATTTCAAAACAAGGGTTGACCTACCTCTTATTATCGGGATGCGAAATACAGGCACGTATCGCAATGCAATGCGTTTTTAGCAGGGGCGCGAGCGAAGCGAGCGCAAGGTCAGCCATAGGGGGGTTGGAGGGTTGTGTGCGCTTTTTCAGAGTGTTCATTCAGAATCGAAAGGTTAATTTGGTATCATTCAGGGTTAAGAATTGGTATCAAGATTAAGATTATAACTTTGTATTATAAATTTATAATCATGACAGATTGGAGATTAATTAATCAGGCATTTATTGGAATAAACTGGCTGAAAATAATCAATGATGCAAATAATGCAGATAGAACATTGAGAGAGCTACTTCATGAAAGAGAAGCTGCTGTATATCTACCAGGGGAACGTGTTTTAAATATAGGAGTACTGATGATGGCCTGTTATATATTATTCGTTTATGTGAGAGAAAACGAATATCAAACGCTGGATTTTGCCAAAATTGATATTTCAGATTTTACAATTAATTCGCAAGATGGAAATAATAATGCGTCTGAACAGTTATGTAGGAGGTTAAGAAATGCGGTTGCTCATTCTCGTTTTAAAGTTGACCATGACCATAATTTAATAATATTTAATGATGAACGAAATGGAGCAGACAGAATAGAGTTTCAAATCGGAATAGTAGAATTAGGCACTTTCATTGATAATTTTATAATTGAGGTTAACAATCAGAACATTGCCAAAATTCAGACTGTGTAATATTTTTTTAACTGTGAGTGAAATGTGTGCGGTTGAAAAGGCAAGTGTAATGACTGAATGACTGAACGAATTTGAAAGGGTGAATGTAGCTGTGTTTATTTGCTTGGTCGGGTCGCGGGTTGATTAGCAAAGAAACCAGCGGAATGAACAGAAGGGACGGTAATGAGAGAAGGAATGAAGGAGTTACTCTTGCGTGGGGTGCTGAGGTGAGTGAAATGAATGAAGTGAAGTAGTGAGGAAGTAGTGTAGCGGAATAGAGAACGAACCCTTAATGGGTTCGGGCGAAATGAAGCGGAACGGATGACGAACGAATGAGCGGAATGAATGAACTGACCGTAAGCACATGGGTTTATGAAACGAGGTTTTTCTTCCTGCGTTTTTTTCTTTTCTTTTTTTGAGGATGTTCAATTTGAAACTGCATTTCAATTTTAGGTTGTGTGTCGGCAATAGGCTGCAATTTTTTTTGCAGCCGGAAGTGTGGCAGCCATTTGAGCGGGGCGCGGTTTTTAGAACGGAGTGGAGAAAACCGCATTGCGCACCTATTGCGCACGGAGGCTGAGGTGCTGGATGCAATAGCGTAGCGGGCAGACAGCTATGTTTTAACTGCTACCAAATTTAAAAAATTAAAAAAGTCAGCAGTTAAAAACACAAGGGGGCTACCTTTGTTTTTTATTGGAGATGGCAGCACGAGCTACGGTTGTGGGCGGACGTGCTTGCGTACCAAAAGGGAAAAAACAGGTATGCCCCCGCAGCCTGAGACGACCCGCAGGCGAGCCTATACAAGACAGCCCGATGGATTTTTTTCCGCTGCTTTTTATTTCAGCAGGGGAAAAAATACAGTAAAGGGCTGTGTGAACGTAGCGACTGAGAAAGCATTTTTTGATGACAGCTTTTTTGAAAAAACCCGAAGGGCGGGGTTTCTGACCATGCCTGCCTTTGAAAAATAAAAAAAAAGAAAGGCATGGTGAGAACCCCGAAGCTGGCGACAAAAATGCCGAAGGAGCGAAGAGAACGCCATATTTCCTTTTCCTTTTTAAACCTGCATTTCAATTGGAAGAAGAAAGCCTTTTATCTTTTTAAAAAAAATCAGGATGCACTTGGGTGCGGTGGGATTTTTATAAAGGCGCCTTTGTGCGGCTAATTAAGAGATAGGATTTTCAATTAACTTTAGGCTGCACTTGGGTGAGCTAGGAAAAGGAGGTCAGA
>JBIOHJ010000011.1:0-39116 GCA_044448905.1 Bacteroidia bacterium
CGAGAATGGTTATTCTAATTACATCAGTGTCAACACCCGTTATAAATATATAATCTTCTGGAAATTTGATATTAGTTACAAATTCGGAGTGAGCTTTTTCAAAAGTTGAATTAGTCACACTTGTTGTGTTGTTATTGTTGTGGTTGGAAGAACAATTACTAAAAAATAGAAATGATATAACTATCAAAAATATTCCTGTCAAAAGTTTATTCATTGCTCGTCTGTTTGAAGTCGCAGTGTCGCCCAAGAGTTGCCGATAACGAAGAAGGGCTTAAAGAAGTGTTTTTTTTAAAGGCTTACTTGCACTCATTTTCATTAACCGTAAAAGTAAATAGAAACCACAACTGTTTGTTAACAGAACAAAACCTTTAAAAAAAATATTTCTTTTAAGCTTACTGTTATCGGCAGCCAAACTTATTCAAAAATCACCTGCTGTAACTCTAATCCATTTTTTCCAACTACCATTAATGTTCTTGTAGAAACAGAGTTCGTCATGTCCACAAGTTCCACCACAAAGGTAGAGTATGTGCAAAAGGCAAATAGAATTATCTCTAATAAAAATTGGGCTTGTAAATCCCCAAATTTGTCTTCCTGATTTTATATTCCATTTAAATTCATTAAATTCTTTTAAAATATTTGCTCCCCAACCTAAACCATAAGAAACTCGTATTGAGTTTGCGAATAGATTTGTATCCCAAACAATTTTATGAAGCGAATCAAGTTGCTTGAAAATAAATTTACGTTCTGCCTTGGAAAGAGTGATAGAATTGTTTGCTAGGCTATCCTTCCAGATGCTTTTGATTGTTCTCTTGGCTAAATTGGTTTTGATGGCATTAACTCGATAAGATGTTGCAACACTGTCAAAGTAGAAAATTTTCGCTGTATCCTGCTGTAGTCGAATAATAGTTTCGATAATCTTAACTGGGTTCACGTTGTCTTGTCCACTCACTGAAAAGGAGAAAAATGAAAGTGTCAGTATAGTTAAAATGCTCTTCAATTTTCAGTTTGTTTCTTGCAGACAGTTAGGAGTTAGCACTGCCGCCATTGGTTGCCGATAACAGTATAATATCGGAACATTTCCTATTCCAAATGTTCCGAATACCAACCAAATATAGTGGAATTAAGGAACATTTCATAATCCCAGTTTATCAAGCGGGCTCATTATTTTTTGTATATGCCGTTTGCTTACATGTACATAGGTCATCGTTGTCCGCAGGCTGTTATGCCCCAGCAGTTGTTTTATGCTTAATAAATCGGTTCCGCCTTCCAGCAAATGCGTGGCAAATGAATGGCGCACTGCGTGTATCGAACCTTTTTTGGTAACTCCTGCTTTTGCTTTTATGCGTTGAAGCATCAGCCCTATGCTCCGGGTTGTGTATTGCATTCCTTTCCATCCTTCAAATAGCCAGAATGCCGGCTTATATATTTTATAATATTCTCTAAGCATTTCGAGCAATACCGGGCTTAACATTACCTGCCTGTCTTTGCGCCCTTTGCTTTGTCGTATGGTTATCACCATTCTCTGCGAGTCAATGTCTCCTATTTTTAAATTTATTATTTCGCTTATCCTGAACCCGGCTGAATAGGCCAGGCAAATTATTACACGGTGCTTGATATTTCCGGCAGCGGTTATCATAGCTTTTATTTCTTCTTCCGCAAATACTGTCGGAAGCTTTGTTTCTTTTTTTGCCCGTGGCAAATCATACACTGCTTTCGGGCGGTTTAATAATTGTTCATAAAAAAACTTAATGGCGTTTATCAGCTGGTTCTGCGATGTTGCGCTCCATCTGTTGCTGTTGCGGAACGAAACCATAAAATCCAGAATTTCATTTTTGCTGATGGCTGATGGTTTATGCTTAGGAAAATAGTTCAGGAAAAATAAAAACCACGAATGGTAATTTTCTATCGTATGTAAACTGTAATTCCTCAGCCGCAACAATTCAACATACGCCTGCAGTGCCAGCCAGTGCATATTATTTGATGGCGCCTGTTTAACCGTTTCCGTCATTGCGCCCTTTTTAACGTCATTGCGAGGAACGAAGCAAAGCAATCTGCCCATTCGTACTCCGGATCATGAGATTGCTTCAGTCGTTCCTCCTTCGCAATGACGGCTGAGGTGAAGGACGGATTGCTTTCTGCTTCATACCTCGCGGTTCGCAATAACGTGTCTGATAGTAAGGGTGCTGTTGTCATAGAAAGTTTACGGTTTTCAGTTTACAGTTTAGTATTTAGTAATTAGAATTTAGAATTTCGTATTTAGTATTTCGTGTCAAGACGCTTGCGGTCTTGATGCAGACAAAATCGTCTGCATTTAGTGCTTATGTCTTGCTACTTGCTACTTGCTACTCGATACTTTCCCCAATGATTGCAATAATCTTAAAACAGCTTTCCGTTAAACTGGAACCCGATGGTAAAAACGTATTCGAACGAAAACCAATGCTGGTGGGCTCTGCCATCCTTGTACAAATAAACATTAGTGTAGTTTGCAAAAGCGAATTTTCCCGAAGTTTCGAAATAAAAATGTTTCAGGAAATCGTAACGCAATCCTAAATCAATGCCCGCTACATAACCTGCAACATGATACTGGTCGTTTCGCCTGTGCCCCATAATATTGGTATCCGAACGGGGCAATACAATGCCTGCTCCCGCCTTTGCAATTCCGCTAAGCCAATGCAATTCATTTTTCGCATGAATAAAATCTTTGCGTGCCACGCCATTAAACATCATGTAATTTGCACCGTTGGTATGTTCATACATCACAAATTCTTCAACAACCAATGTATCCTTATCAAAAGATTCTCCATGTATCTCACCTGTTAAATGTACACGCTGGTAATTGAGCATAACATACTTTACGTGATCATAATTAATTTCAACAGCCCATTGTCCGCGGTTGCCGAAAAAATAACCAAACCGGTAGCTGTATTGCGGAATGGTAATATCACCTGAAAACATGTCATCAAACCCGGGGCGGTCTTCGGCTTTTGCAGCATGCAGCGTGAAATCATAATTATCCGTTGACTTGTCTTTTAAATGAATATCGCTTTTGGTAAACCAGTCGAGGTTGTAACCATACGAAATATAAAATTTTCCTTTTTGCCCGTTGTTCATCATCGGGCAGTGGCAGCCAAATGCTTCCTTTGCCACCTGTGCAAAATAAAATTGCGGAATAAGAATGAGGATACTAAAAGATAAAAACCGGTTGCGCATAAAAAAATTGGCTGTAAATTTATAACAAACAGTTATAATTGAAACAGTGGTAAGGGCAGGGCTTGAGAAATAAGCGTGCAATAGAAATTTTTATTATCTTTAGCTCAATAAATTTTTACCCCAAACCATGCCCATTATCAATTCTATATTAAGCTGGATTATGAAAAAACGCATGCACCAGATTGATCTTTTCATGAAATACCCGCATGAAGTACAGGAAGAGTGGCTTCGGAAATTAATTTCGGCCGCGCAATTTACAGAGTGGGGGCAGAAGTTTGAATATTCGTCAATAAAAAACTACCGCGAATTTAAAGAACGGGTTCCGCTGCAGGATTACGAATCATTAAAGCCGTACATCAACCGGCTCAGGCAGGGCGAACAAAATATTTTATGGAATACCGAAATCAAATGGTTTGCGAAATCATCGGGCACCACAAGCGATAAGAGCAAATTTATTCCGGTAAGCCAGGAATCACTGGAGGAATGTCATTTTAAAGGTGGCAAAGATTTGCTTTCTATTTATTGCAGCAACCATCCCGATACCCGGCTTTTTAATGGAAAGCTTTTATCGCTTGGCGGAAGCCATAAGATAAACTCATTCAGCCACGATTCGTTTTACGGTGATCTTTCGGCAATTCTTATTCAAAACCTTCCGTTCTGGATTGAATTATTCCGCACACCCGGCATTGCCATTGCTTTGATGGATGAGTGGGAAGAAAAAATCGGACGCATGGCGCAGATTACCATGACAGAAGATGTTACCAACATATCAGGAGTACCCTCATGGACGTTAGTGCTGCTCAGAAAAGTTCTGGAGCTGAGCGGAAAAAATAATTTACTGGAGGTATGGCCAAACCTCGAATTATTTATTCATGGTGCAGTAAATTTTTCGCCTTACCGTGAGCAGTTTAAAAAATTAATTCCACGTAGCGACATGCAGTATTATGAAACCTATAACGCATCAGAAGGATTTTTCGGAATCCAGGAACGGAGCAATTCGGACGAGATGCTGCTGATGCTCGATTACGGAATTTTCTATGAATTTATTCCGCCCGAAGAATTGTCGCGAGAAAACCCAAAATCTCTTTTGCTGGGTGAAGTAGAAATCAATAAAAGCTATGCAATGGTAATATCAACCAATGCGGGTTTGTGGCGCTATGTAATTGGCGATACCGTTATGTTTACATCGGTTAAGCCATACCGTATCCAGATAACAGGGCGCATCACCAATTTCATTAATGCTTTTGGCGAGGAGCTGGTAATTGATAATGCTGAAAAAGCAATTACCCTTGCATGCAGCGAAACCGGGTCATTGGTGAAAGAATTTACCGCTTCACCGGTTTATTTTTCAGATACTGAAAACGGAGCGCACGAATGGCTCATCGAATTTGAAAAGCAGCCTCACGACATTAATAAATTTGCTGTCCGGCTTGATGAAGCGCTCAAGCACCTTAATTCGGACTATGAAGCGAAGCGGTATAACAATATGAATTTAAAAATGCCGGTTGTACGTGTACTTGAAGTGGATACATTTTATCGCTGGCTTAAATCAAAAAACAAATTAGGCGGTCAGCATAAAGTTCCCCGTTTAGCTAATGATCGTAAATTTGCCGATGAAATTTTAAGCTTCAATCTGCCCGTTTTGTGAAATTAAGAATCGTAGTATTTATTTTTTTTCTTTTTTACAGGCAAATCCTTTTTGCCGATAGCCTGTCTGTAGTAAAGAAAATTGATATAGCCATTTTATTTTTCACAACCGACCATCTCGGCAATTCTTATCTCGTTAACGAAAATGGTTTATTCAAATATGACAAGGACGGAAACCTTACCGCTTCTTTCACTGCGAAAATATTTGGACAAATACAGTTTATTGATGCTACCGACCCGTTAAAAGTTTTGGTGTTTAATAAAGATTTTGCTTTAGTAAACACTCTCGACTCTAAGCTTAGCATTCAAACGCAATTTAACCTGCGTGATCTTCCTGTACAGCAGCCCGCTCTTATCTGCACTTCGCGGCACGATGGCTATTGGGTATTCGACAAGCAAACCAACCAGCTTAAAAAATATAATTCTTCATTGCAGCTGATGTTCGAAAGCAATGATATCAGCCAGCTTATTGCTGCCGAAATTAATCCTGTATTTCTTATTGAATCCGAAAAATGGCTGTGGCTTAATAATCCTTCATCCGGCATTTTAGTATTTGATTCGTACGGAACGTATCTTAAAACACTTGATAAATCAGATACATATTCAGTAAACGATTTTCAGGCTGATGACGACAGAATTGTTTTTTCGGAGGGAAATTCAATACGAGAAATCAATCATACAAAGCTGCTTTCAAAAGAAATTACTTACCCGCATGTTGGCGATGTCATTAAAATGAGAATAGAGCAAAACCGCCTGTATATACAAAAAAAAGATGTTTTCGAAATCTATGCATTTTAATTGCCCGTTAAATAATATTTGTAATTTGGTGCACGCTTAAAACCCTTATTTTTACCAATAGTTTTTAATTCATAATTCATAATTCTTCAGTTTAAGTATGCATATAGCAATCGCTGGTAACATTGGCTCCGGCAAAACAACACTTACTACTTTACTCGCAAAACAATTTAAATGGGAGCCGCATTACGAAGACGTGGATGACAATCCATACCTCCACGATTTTTATGAGGACATGCAGCGATGGTCATTCAATCTGCAGGTTTTTTTTCTTAACAGCCGCTTTAACCAGATTATCAATCTGAAAAAAAGCGGGAAAAAAGTTATTCAGGACAGAACGATTTATGAAGACGCTTACATTTTTGCTCCCAACTTGCATGCCATGGGATTAATGACCACCCGCGATTTCAATAACTACATCAACCTTTTTAACCTGATGTCGAATTTTATTTCACCCCCCGACCTGATGATTTATTTGCGCGGAACGGTTCCTGCCCTGGTAAACCAGATTGAAAAACGCGGACGCCCTTACGAAAACTCCATCCGCATTGATTATCTGAAAAGGTTAAACGAGCGTTACGAAGCCTGGATTTCGCAATATGAGCTCGGTAAATTATTGGTAGTGGATATTGATGAAATTAATTTTGCTGAGAGTACCGAACACCTTGGTGAAATCGTTTCGCGTGTTCAGGCTGAACTTCACGGGTTATTTGTGAAGTGAACGGAAGCGCACCTTAAAATCCAGCATCCCGATTGAAAAATTTCAAAGAGAAGCTTCATCAAATTAAAGGATTTGTTTTTGATGTGGATGGTGTGCTTACCAATGGCTCATTACTTATTACCGCTGAGGGAGAATTTTTACGCACCATGAATATTAAAGATGGTTACGGGCTTCAGCTGGCTGTTAAAAAAGGGTATAAGGTTGCTGTTATTTCGGGCGGACATTCGGATGGTGTTCCCAAAAGAATGAACAGGCTTGGAATAGAAGATGTGTTTATGGGTGTTGAAGATAAGTTGAAAGTGTTCGAAAGTTTCCTCGCAAAACATTTATTACTGCCGGAAGAAATAATTTACATGGGCGATGATATGCCCGATTTGAAAGTAATGCAGCAATGCGGAATTGCTTCCTGCCCGGCTGATGCGGTTGCTGATATAAAAAAAATATGCATGTATGTTTCACCTGCAAATGGCGGTGCAGGTTGCGTGCGCGACATTATTGAACAAACCATGCGGCTGCATGGAAAATGGGAGTGATGCTTCGGCTTCGCTCAGCATGACCGGTTGGACTTAAGAAAATTAATGGACTTTCTGAAATTAATCCGCTTTCCGAACCTGCTCATGATTGCGCTTACGCAATACCTAGTGCGATTTACCATCATTACTCCTATCCTGTCAGTATCCGGAATGAATTCTGCCCTTTCGAATTTTGATTTTTTTCTTCTTGTTTTTTCTACCGTGCTGATTGCGGCAGGGGGATACATTATTAATGACATAAATGATTTTCAGATTGACGCATTGAATAAACCGGAAAATGTAATTGTTGGAAAACGAATTGATAAAAACTTGAGTAATAAAATTCATTTGCTGTTGTCAGGTACCGGTGTTGCTTTAGGCTGCTATTTATCCTTTATCCGCGAAATTCCAAATGTATGGATGATAAATCTGCTTTCAACCGGGTTACTGTGGATGTATTCTTCGCAGTTTAAAAAAATAATTGTGGCTGGAAATTTTATTATTTCATTTCTTGCCGCTTTGTCAATCATCATCATTTTGTTAGCCGACAAAAACGCATACGCTGCAATGGCAATCCGGAAATTAATTTGCGGTTATACGGTATTCGCATTTGTGATTACGATGATAAGAGAAGTAATTAAAGATATGGAAGATGCCGCAGGAGATAAGGCATTTGGAAGAAAAACCATTCCGGTTGTAATGGGAAATATGTTTTCAAAATACTATTCTGCATTTCTTGTTCTGGTTATTTTGTTTTCAATAGCAATTATTCAATATTACCAACGTCAGTGGGAGGATAAGGTGTCTTTTATTTATGTAGTGCTGTTTATTGAGCTGCCGCTTGCAGCTTTGCTGTTTTTTTTATTTCGTTCAAAAGAAAAAAAAGATTTCAGCAGGCTGAGTTTGCTTGCAAAGGGAATCATGTTTACAGGAATTTTATCTATGCTTGTTTTTTATCTTCGTTACAAATAAAACCGTATGTCTTTCTTTAACGATGCTTTTGATAAATTTGAAATCATACTCGGCTCGAAATCTCCGCGAAGAAGCCAGCTGCTAACCGATTTAGGAATCCGTTTTAAAATTGTTTTAAAAGAATTTGATGAGTCTTTTCCCGTTCATCTCAAACGTGAGCAGGTGGCTTTGCATCTCGCTTTGAAAAAGGCAGAGGCATTGAGCGATGAACTGAGAAATGCAAATACGCTTATCATTACTGCCGATACCATTGTTTGTATTGGCGATTTGCTTATTGGCAAACCCATTGATTACGATGATGCAGTTTCCATCTTAAAAAAACTCTCCGGTAAAATGCACGAAGTGTTTACAGGAGTTTGCATCAGTGCGGTTGATAAGAAAGAATTATTCTTTGTCCGCTCCGAAGTTTATTTCAAAATACTTGGTGACAATGAAATTCATTTTTACCTTAAGAATTACAAACCGTTCGATAAAGCGGGAGCTTACGGGGTGCAGGATTGGATCGGTTTGACAGGAATTGAAAAAATTAACGGTTCGTTTCATAACATCATGGGGCTTCCGGTTAAAGAAGTGTATGAGCATCTTATTAGATTTGCACAATGAAAAAAGCAATACTGAAAATATTCAGAGGTTGTATGAATTTGGATAATATAGATTTTATTTGCTTTCGCTCACCCTTAAATTCCCTTAAGGGAACTGCACACGGCAAAGTCCCCTTTAGGGGATTTAGGGGTAATGTTTGGAAATATAAACAACCTCTTTTCTTTGCCGCTGCCGGAATGATTTTAACTTCCTGCAACAAAGACCATTTATTTGATTGTTTAAAGAGTTCGGGTAAAACCATTACTGCTGAACGCTCGATTCCTGCTTTCAGTAAAATTGAAATGGAAAACAATGTGGATTTGGTATTTCGCAAAGCAGGAAATTATTCTGTCAAAGTTACTGCCGGTGCTAACCTTATTGAATGGATTACCACTGTGGTTAACGATAGCACCTTATTTATAAAAAACGAAAATAAATGCAATTGGGCACGCGATTTTAATAATGAATTTAAAGTTGAAATTACCACACCTGCTCTCGTATTCATTAATAACAAAGGTTCGGGTGATATTATGTTTGAGGATACTGTTTCGGTTTACGAATTCAGGTATGACAATTCGAATGCTTCGGGAAACATTGACCTGAAAGCTAATTGCGACCGTATTGTTGTTAACATTCATAATGGTACTGCCGATTTAACGGTTAGGGGGAAAGCAGGCATTAATTTCCTGTACTATAACGGCTACGGGTATATGAATTTCAAGGACATTTCTACAAACATCACCTATATTAATAACCAGGGAACCGGTGATTGCCGGATTAATGTAAAAGATGATTTGGAGGCGCAGATTAAGCACATTGGGAATATTTATTATTCGGGCAACCCTGTTAATATTAAAAGTGAAATAACCGGGACAGGGCTGTTGATTCATGAATGAGTTTCTACTTTTTTATTCACGCTTCCGGTCAGTCAAACTAAAAATGTAGTATTACTTTTGCACTCCCTATGTTAGTGCTTAATAATATTACGTTTGAATTTGGTGCGAGAGCCTTGTACCGCGATACTTCATGGCACATTAAGCCGAATGAAAAAATTGGTTTGATTGGCGCAAACGGAACCGGAAAATCTACTTTACTCCGGGTTATTGCCGGTGAATACAAGGTTACCTCGGGCGAAATTACAGGAAGAAAAAGCCTTACCATTGGCTTTTTAAACCAGGATTTGCTTTCATACGAAAGTGAAAACAGCATTTTGCATGTTGCAATGGAAGCTTTTGACAAGGAAAATAAAATTCATGATGAGATTGAAGAGGTGTTGGAAAAGCTGCATCACGACCATTCGGAAAATTTAATTAACCGTTTGCACGATTTGCAAACCGAGTATGAAGCACTTGATGGATACAATATTCAATACAAGGCGGAGTCAATTTTAGAAGGGCTTGGTTTTTCGACCGCTGATTTAAGAAGGCCATTAAAGGAATTTTCAGGAGGTTGGCGCATGCGCGTAATGCTGGCGAAAATCTTATTAAAAAAACCCGGCCTGCTTTTGCTTGACGAACCTACAAACCACCTTGATTTACCATCCATACAATGGATTGAGGAATATCTTTCGGAGTATGAAGGAACCATTGTGATTGTTTCGCACGACCGGTATTTTTTAGACCGCGTGGTAACAAAAATTGTGGAAATAGCCAACGAAAAGCTGACTTCTTATTCAGGAAATTATGCTTTTTACCTGCAGGAAAAATCCATGCGTGAAGAGCTGCAGCGGTCGCAATTCAAAAACCAGGAAAAATACGTGAAGGAACAGGAAAAATTGATTGATCGTTTCCGGTATAAGGCATCCAAAGCAAAACTTGCGCAGTCGCGTATTAAGATGCTCGAAAAGCTTGAACGGATTGATGATGTGGAAAACACCAATGCCGAAATACGTATCAACTTTAATTTTTCACAGCAGCCCGGCCGGGCGATTATTGACATGGATGTTAAATCAAAAAAATACGGCACGCAGGTAATTTTTGAAAACACCAAAGTAAGTATTGAGCGGGGGGATAAAATTGCATTGATAGGGGCAAACGGAAAAGGAAAATCTACCCTGCTTCGCATGATTGACGGCAGCGAAAAATTTGATGGCGAAAGTAAATTGGGATACAACGTGATAAAATCTTTTTATGCGCAGCACCAGTTGGAAAGTCTGCATCTCGGAAATGATTTGCTTCGCGAATTGCAAATTTATGCTCCCGAACAAACCGATGCCACATTGCGTGCATTGCTGGGAGCGTTTTTATTCAGCGGTGATGACGTGTTTAAAAAGATAAAAGTATTGTCAGGTGGCGAAAAATCGAGAGTTGCACTTGCAAAAACAATTTTAACAAAAGCCAATTTCCTTTTGCTTGACGAACCTACAAACCATCTCGACATACAATCGGTTAATATCCTGATACAGGTGTTGCGCAAGTATGAAGGCAGCTATGTTATTGTTTCGCACGACAGGTTTTTTCTTGCCGAGGTGGCAAATAAAATATGGTATATCGAAAACAAGCAATTGAAGGAATACCCGGGTACCTATGAGGAGTATGAATTGTGGGTTGAGAAGAATAAGAAAGCGTCTATACCCGTAGTAACGGAAAAAAAGAAAATACCCGAAACAAAGCCCGTTGAAAAAAAACAGCCTGGCAAGAACGGAAAAGAAAAACAAAAACTTACTGTTTTAGTAAACAGGCTTGAGAAAGAAATTAACATGCTGAAAAGTGAAAAGGATCAGAAAGTTCAATTATTTTCAGATGAGGCGGTGCTGCATAATGCAGACCAGTCAAAAAAATTAAATAACGAATTTAAATTACTTGAAGAAGAAATTTTGAAAAAGCAATCGGAATGGGAAGCCGCTTATTTACAGTTAATGGCATTTGAGGCAAATTAGTATTCATATTAAATCAGGTATCCGGTAAATGAGGGAATCAAAAATCAGGATATTATTGTTAGCTGCGTTATGCTTTTGTTCCGGTTTTCTGACAGCTCAGACTGAAAGTGATACTTCGGATTATTATCATCAAAATTATTTCAGATATGAAAATTATATCTATAACAACAACATAAAAACCGTTGTCCTTGAAAGATCAGATGCACCGTTAACAGACCCGGTTATCGAAAAAAACACAACCGATCGGCTTATCCTGACATTTGACGACCTCGGAAGCGATTTAAAAAACTATTCGTATACTTTTATACATTGTAATTCCGATTGGACACCCTCCAACATTATTACTTCACAGTATCTGCCCGGTTTTTTTGATGACCGGATTCTAGATTATGACTATTCTTTCAACACCAAACAGACCTATACGCATTATTCGCTTGTATTTCCAAACCAGAATCTTAATCCTGTTTTATCCGGCAACTACATTCTTAAAGTCTTCGAAACGGATTATCCCGACAGTGTAATCATCACCCGCAGGTGGATGATATTTGAAGATAAAGTTCAAATTGATGCAAGAGTAAAACGTGCAACCATAATTGCCGACCGTTATACAAAACAGGAAATTGATTTTTCAATATTCCATCCATTGTTGGAAATTCAGAATCCTTTTAATGATATTAAAGTTGTATTAACACAAAACGGAAGGTGGGATAATGCCATTACTAACTTAAAACCGTTGTATTTAAAAGACAAATTGCTTGATTATAACTATGACGAGGAAAATGTTTTTAATGGAGGCAATGAGTTCCGCACTTTTGATATTCGACCGCTTAAGTTTCAAACGCAATATATTAAGGGAATCATTGAGGATTCAACCGGTTATCATGTATATGTTGCTGATGAATTGAGCCGCGCTTTTCTGGTATATGCAATATGGGATGATATTAACGGAAAATTTCTGAATGTTATTTATGAAGATAGGGAAAGTGATACCGAAGCTGATTATGCAACTGTTCACTTTAAACTGAAGATGCCCGACCCTGTTTACAAAGGCACACCATATATTTTTGGGGGATTAACAGATTGGCGCATTCTTAAAGAAGCAAAACTCAAATACAATTATGATAACCTGTCATACGAAACAAGTTTGTATTTAAAACAGGGTTATTATAATTATGAATATGTTGTTTTGAATGACGGCACTTCAGATATTGATGAAACCCTCATTGAAGGCAACCATTTTGAAACCGAAAACGATTATGCTATTTTTGTTTATCATCGTCCTATTGGTGGACGGTATGACCAGTTGGTTGGATGGAAGAAACTTAACTCAAAGAAAATTTATTGAGAGCTAAAACGATTACTGAGGAGTGGTTTTGACCTTATCTTGTCATTTCCTTCGCCATGATTCAGTGACTCTTCACCATATTGTAGTCTTTGACTTCCGGTATCCGTCATCCTTTTATACTATTTTCACCAAATAGATATCTATTTTCGTCAAAAATAGTTTGGAATTTTAAAATCTATACTTATTTTTGAAGTCACAATCTAAAGCATGTTTTTATGGTAACCGAAGTAACCGCAGGAATTAAAGTAAGTGTCGAAACTTTTTATCAGCCTACACACTCCAACCCGGGTCAGTCGCATTATGTTTTCGCGTATCGCATCACGATTATAAACGAAAGCGATGACATTATCCGCTTAAAAAGACGCCAGTGGTATATTGTTGATTCTGATAACACAAGACGCGAAGTAGAAGGAGAAGGTGTAGTTGGTGAGCAACCTTTTATAGGACAGGGCGAAACCTACCGTTATGTTTCAGGCTGTAACCTTAATACCGAAATCGGAAAAATGTTTGGAACTTACCTTATGGAACGCCAGCAGGATAAAAAAATGTTTTATGTAAAAATTCCTGAATTTAAAATGATAGTGCCCAGCAAACTGAATTAAACTCATCTGACAATAACCCTAAAAAGCGACCTTCTCCAAAATAACGGAGGAGGTTTTTTGTTGTTGAATAGTTTTTTTCTTTACTGCAAAATTCAACTTCAGCCCTTGCCTGAAAAAATAATTCGTAAAGTAAGAAGTGTCTTCTGAAATTTCTGCGGAATAAAGCATTCCCTGGTTTGGGAGCGGTGTCAATTCTACAATTCTTTTATCTGTTTTATTTATTTCGGCAGAGGTCACATATTCAATTCTTTCATCATAAGCTTTTGCATACAGGTTTGTAGTGCGAATCTGTTTTACCAAATGAAGGAAAACGATGGCAAGTGATAACAATGTGACTACAACATTTAAAGAATGAAAAATATTTTCCGATATATTTATTTTTTTCCCCGCATAGAAAAACAAAGCAGCCATCGCAAATGCAATCAGGAATGAAATTTGCGACAAAGCCCTGTCGGGACCAAGTTCGCTCATTACAAAAGATGTAGGAATTAAAAAAATAAAAATAAGAACAAGCAGCACAAGGAAATAGTTTTTAAGTTTCGGCAAAACCTCCATTATGCTTTTCTTAGCCGGTGAATCAGAAGAGTTTTTTCCGGCAACAAACCACGGAACGCTGAAAAGAATTAAGTATGGCATTATCGGGGGAGTTTTAATAAACAAAATTTTGATAAATGATTTAATCTGAATCCAGATGGTTTCAATAAGCGAAACTTTTGGCAAGGCACTGTACCTTGCTTCATTGCCCGGACCTAATATGGTAATCGTAAATGAAGCTATAAGGAAAAAAAGAGCAACAATAATTTTGGCATCAGCAGTTTTATTTACTGAAGATACGATCCATTTCGAATTTTTAAGCTTTGTTTTAGAATAAACCAAATAAGCACCCAGCAAAAAAATATTTACTAATGCAAACGATTCGCTTGCTCCGCCAATAAAAACAGAGGCAATGATAATAGCGTGAACATGAATCCATTTAAATTTCTCCGCCAGTAAAATGTTCAGCAAAATCAAGCTCATAATAATGCTCCACAGATAGGTACACACCTGTACGAGCCAAAACCATGTTTCGGCAATCGAATAGCTTGAAAAAAACAAACTGCAGGCAAGCAGTATTGAATAAATAAAATTTTGTGATGCGGGTAAATGAATTTTGTATTTTGTGTAAAGAATTTTCCTGATGATTGAATTCAGAACCAAAATTAAAACCAGTAGCGTTATCGCATTAAATATAAAATGATAAAGTTTGAAAGCATGCAGGCTCACAATCCATCCTGTAAATAAATAAGCTGTCCAGCGCGCACTGTAGCCAAAGTACAAATCGCGCATGCAACCCCAAATCCCTTGTTCAACATAACATCCCAAATAATAAAAATCATCAGCAGCAAGGCGGTTATTATAACTGAGAACAAAAAATAAAAGAAGGAATAACAGGCAAATTACAGAAAGAAGAATTTGATATAAACGGTTGCTCATTGATTTTTGTTTCTAATGTCCGGTGTCCAGCGACAATTTACTATTGACAAGTGGCCGTTTAATATTTCAAAAGTTCATATAACAATATAGCGGATGATACAGCTACATTTAATGATTCGGCTTTACTGTCTTTTCCGGAAGGAATCGAAATTTTTTCATCAGCATACTGCAGCAATTCTTTTTTAATTCCTTTCGATTCATTTCCCAGCAACAAAATACTCTTATCGGTTAATTTTTTATTTCGAATATTTTCACCATCCGTTACAGCAGCATAAACCGGCATTTGATTTTTTATTTCGATGAGAATCTTTTCAAGGTCATAGTAATAAACCTTCATTCTGAAAAGCGAACCCATCGATGCCTGCACCACTTTCGGATTAAACACATCAACGGTTTCGACCGAGCAAATAATGTTTTTAATGCCAAACCAATCGGCCGTGCGCAGGATGGTTCCCATGTTGCCGGGGTCTTGAACACCATCAAGCATTAATGTTAAGTTGTTTTTGCTTGTTTCCAATTCAAATTTATTTTCAGGAATTTCAGCAACAGCTAAAACTTTATTGGGAGTTTCGAGCAGGCTTATTTTTTTTAACTCACTTTCACTTATCGGGTAGAGATTTATTGAGCGGTTTAGAAACAAGCTTTCGTTTGTACTGCCCTCCACATAATAAAGAGCATGAATATTAAATGGAGAACGGGTTAACTCCGAAACAATTTTTTCGCCTTCAGCTATAAACAACCCCTCGCGCTCCCTGAACTTTTTAACAGCAAGAGATTTGATAAATTTCATTTGTTGTTTAGAAATCATATTGTGAAAGGCATTAAAATTGTCGTTTGAAATTGAGAAACCAAAATTAAACCTAAATAGTACTTTTACAAACCCTCAGCCAGGAGCTTTTAAAAACACGAAGTGAAGAAAAAAAAAATAATTCATTTAAGCGTTTTTGTCGTATTGCTGCTTTCTTCCTGCACCCCCTTTCGTAAATTAGGTGAGAATCAGGTGCTCCTGGTAAAAAATAAAATCAATGTTGATAAAACGGGGCTCAAAGATGAAATTACCTCTATCGTAAAACAAAAGCCCAACCGAAAAATGCTCGGACTGTTCAGGTTTCATCTTGGAGTTTACGATCAGTTTAACTTTGGAAAGGAAACCAAATTAAAAGCATGGTTTAAGCGTACCATTGGCGAACCGCCTGTGTTGCTTGATACCGTATTAATAAAGCGCTCTTCAACACAGATTAAGCAGTTTATGCATAACAGCGGTTATTTTCACGCTGAAGTTAAAGACACTGTTATTTACAAATCAAAACAAAAAGCCATTGTAAATTATACGATCAAATCGAATGTACCATATACGATTTTGAATTTTTCACGTTTCATCGCAAGCCCTCCAATTGATTCAATAGTAACGGCTGATTCGCAAAATTGCTTAGTAAAACCCGGGCAGGTTTATGACAACAGCATTTTGCAGGGAGAGCGCGAACGGATTACTTCATTATTAAAAAACAAGGGGTATTATTTTTTTAACCAGCAATATATTTCGTTCAAGATTGATAGCTCATTACATTCTAACCATGTAAATGTTTACATGTTTATCAGCAATCCCGATCCCGACAACTATCCGGACAATGGTGAGGGTACTGACGAAATAATGGTTGACACAACTGTATCAAGCGAAAATGTTCACCATTCTTATTCGCTCAATAAAATTATTATTCGCTCCGATTACGATCCGCTCACTGCGGGTACGCTGCCGTCAACCGATACCATTTTCTATAAAGGATACATATTTATTTCTGCTTCGCACAATTTTAATTTTAAACCTTACGCACTTTCCGATCATATTTTTCTTAATACCGACAGCTTATACAGGTTAGATGACCATGAGAATACATATCGCTCACTAAGCGATCTCGGAAATTTTCGTTTTATCAATATTAAATTTGAAGCGGACAGCCAACCGGGCAATTTACTCAATTGTATTATTAATCTTACCCCTTTACAGAAGCAATCGTATAAAGTTGAGCTGGAAGGAACATTAAATGGCGGTAACAAAGGCGCTGCCGGAAATTTTATTTATTCGAACCGCAACACGTTTAACGGTGCTGAAACGTTTAGTCTTAAATTAAAGACTGCTGTCGAAGATTTGGAGAATACAACCGTTCCAGAGGAAGGAGATAAATTATTCAATACTTATGAGTACGGTTTAGAAGGAACATTAACGCTTCCGCGTGTGCCTTCCATTATTAAACCGAAAAATAAGGCGATTACAACTTCTACCAATTATACTGCCTCTTATAATATTCAGAACCGCCCCGAGTTTTTCAGGCGCATTGCTGACTTTTCGGTGGGGTTTGCAAAAAAATATTCGAGTCGTTCGCGATTGCAGGTAAATGTTGCAGAAGTAAATTTTGTAAACGTAACTCCCGATCCGGTTTTTGAACAAAAACTAATTGACATTGGCGACCCTGCACTTATCAGCAGCTATGAAGATCACCTTATTGCGGACGGGCGTGCCAACTTTCTTATTACCACGCAGGCGCTGAATAAAACAAAAAATTTTATTTTCTTCCGTACCAGCTTTGAATCAGCAGGCTTTAGCATCCGGATGGTTGATATGATTACCGGCAAGGTTACTAATCGCGACAGCAGCTATACCGTTTTTAAAAACCCTTATGCGCAATACATTAGACAGGATGTTGATTTTCGATTTTACCATATTCTCAATAAAAACAATACACTTGTATACCGCATAGCTATGGGAATTGGAATTCCCTACTGGAATTCGCAAGAGCTTCCTTTCGAAAAAAGTTATTTTGCCGGAGGCGCTAACGATTTAAGGGCATTTAATGCGCGGTCAATCGGACCGGGATCATATTTTAAGGAGCAGGTTCAGCAAAACGGTGAAATAAAAATTAACGGAAACGTGGAATACCGTTTTGATATTTTCAAAATCCTGCAGGGCGCTTTGTTTGCAGATGCCGGTAACGTTTGGCTTAAAAATGAAGATGCCGACCGTCCGGGCGGTAAATTTTTATTTGATAAATTTTATAAAGAGATCGCAATAGGCGGGGGAGTAGGTTTTCGTTTCAACTTTACTTTTTTTATTTTCAGGGTTGACTTAGGTTACAAATTCCGCGACCCGACTTTGCCTGAAAATGAAAGGTGGGTATTTAAGGATTTTAACCTTTTTGATCCAAGTGTAAGTAATATTGGAATAGGATACCCGTTTTAACGCAAAACATCAGCGCTGCCGCTATTATAATATTATTGCTTTACCAATTTCCTAACCGCTTTTTGGTTTCCGTTATCTATCGCAACAAAATAAATTCCGTTTGAAAAATCACTAACATTGATTTTAGTATCAAGTATCAAGTATCGGGTATCAAGATTAGTATGATAAATTTTCTTTCCGTTTATATCAGTAATTGTGATTTCATATTTTGTTTTGTCTCCGAACTCCAAACTCACATCTATAAACTCTTTGGCGGGATTAGGATAAACTGTAAACTGTAAACTGTAAACCGGAAACTCTTCAACCGAAGTAGTACTATCGGGCGTGTATTCCCAGAAATCATCGAGATGGCTTCCGACAAAACTAAACCCGGTGCCGATATATCCTTTACTGCCGATTGAAAAGCCAACAGAATGACTGCGCGCAACGCCACCAAGATCTGTTTTTTGCACCCAGCTGTTTGTTACAGGATCATATTGCCAGAAATCTTTGACTACCGATGGTCCGTTTGTAAAGCCAACACCACAATAACCCTTGTTGCCAATTGAAAAACCACAGGCGCCAAACCGTGCAGAGCCACCAAAATTTGCCAGTGTAGTCCATGTATCGTTTACCGGATCGTATTCATAAAAATCCTGCATATAGGTGCTGGTTACACTCACATCACCCGTTCCTATATAACCTTTATTGCCCATGGAAAAACCCATTGCAAGCTCGCGGGGAGTTCCGGGAAAAAATGCTTTTTGAGTCCAAATGTTTAACAGGGTGTCGTATTGCCAGAAATCATTCTTGTCCATTACTCCATCATGACCTAACCCAACATACCCGTAACCGCTAATTGAAAATGCGGTAGGAGTAAATGCGCGGAGGCCACCGCCAAAATCGGCTTTCTGAGTCCATGTATTGGTGGCAGGATTGTATTCCCAAAAATCTTGGTAAAATGAAGAAGGGCTCTGACCGAGGCCAATATATCCTTTTGACCCGATGGACAAACCGACAGCAAAATAACGGGGCGCGCCTCCGAAGTTCGCCTTTTGGGTCCATATGTTAGTTGATGGGTCGTATTCCCAAAAATCATTGAGATATGCTGTGCCGTACCCCGTGCCTATATATCCTTTAGTGCCTATTGAAAATCCAACAGCGGTATATCGTATTCCCCCGGTAAGGCTTGCCTTTTGTGTCCAATAATCGGCTTTAGCAAAAACGTAAACACAAATAAAAATAAGTGTAAATAGTTTTTTCATGCCGGTTTAGTTTTTAATAAACTTCTTCACTTCTTTTTGATTCCCATCATCAACAGTAACAAAATAAATTCCGTTTGAAAAAGTACTGACGTTTATTTTAGTATCAAGTATCAAGTATCGAGTATCAAGATTATAGTGATAAACTTTTTTTCCGTTTATATCGGTAATGATGATTGCAATTTTTTCTTTTACTCCGAACTCCGAACTAATTACTAAAAACTCATTTGCCGGGTTGGGTGAAATGGTAAAATGGAAATTATCATTTCCATTTTCTTCAACACTTGTAGTGCTGTCGGGAGTATATTCCCAAAGATCGTTGAGTGAATTGAAAACCGGGTCCCACCCGGTGCCGATGTATCCCTTATTACCAATGCTAAATGCGACAGCATCGGTACGGGCAGAGCCGCTAAGATTTAGTTTTTGCGACCAGGTATTGTTAACATGGTCATATCTCCACAGATCATTCGCAGTTGTCAAGCTCGTTTGACCGGTGAGTATGTAGCCATATCCATTTATTGTAAATGCAGAAGCATCGCTGCGCGCGCCACCGGGAGTGTTTGCTTTTTGTGTCCACGTATTGAGCAATGGATCGTACTGCCAAAAATCATTCATATAGGTAGCGTCATATCCCGCGCCAATGTATCCTTTTCCACCCGCAGCAAAAGCAATGGCGCTGCTGCGGGTCAAACTTCCTGCATCGGCTTTCTGCACCCAGGCGTTTGCTACAGGGTTGTATTGCCAGAAATCCTTGTAACTTGTGCTCATAGAATTATAACCCGTACCTATGTAAGCAAACGAATCAATGCTAAACGCAACAGTATAGTTTCTGCCGGGACCGGGTAAGGCGGCTTTTTGTGTCCAGGTATTTAATGCATCATCGTATTGCCACACATCCTGCAGAACATTATTGCCGTCATGTCCGCAGGCAATATGTCCCTTGCCAAGCACCGAAAAGCCTACAGCTCCCGAACGGGCAGCACCGGCAAGGTTGGCTTTTTGAGCCCACGAATTATTTGCGGGATTGTATTGCCAGAAATCGTTATGAAATTGCACAGGCCCGGCAAATTTTATCCCGGTACCTATATAGCCCATGCCATTGAGCGAAAAACCGGCAGCGGCAGCGCGGTCATCGGCAGGCAGGCTTGCTTTTTGTGTCCAGGAATCTGCTTTGGCAAAAGAATAAATACAAATTAAAATTAGTACATAAATTTTTTCCATGCCCGTTAAATTTAAATCAAATATATAGAAAAGTTTTCAATGGGGATAAAAGTGGTTCGTGAGTTGTCGTCAGCGCAGGAATATAAAACTACTGTCATTCCATTTTTTATGCGTAATATTGAGATGGGATTTTAAATAATGATGGGATGAAAAATATTTACAAAAAAATTTTTCTTTTAATTCTTAATTCAACATTCAGCATTTATAATTCCTTTTCACAAACTGCTCCGGCAATTGAATGGCAGAATACGATTGGGGGGAGTAATGCTGATGCACTTTATTCTTTACAGCAAACCAATGATGGGGGATATATTCTGGGAGGATTATCAATGTCTAATATATCAGGCGACAAAACAGAAAACTGCTTTGGTACACATGATTACTGGATAGTAAAAGTTGATGACTCAGGAACTGTACAATGGGACAAAACGATAGGAGGATCTGACTTTGATTGGATTACTTCAATTCAACAAACTTTTGATAGCGGTTATATTCTTGGTGGAAGTTCTGAATCAGACATTTCAGGCAATAAAACGGAAAACAACTGCGGGACGACATTTAATTATCCTGACTATTGGATCGTTAAAACAGATTCAACTGGAAACATTCAATGGCAGAATAATATCGGGGGTAGTAGTGTGGACTATCTTGAATCCATCCGGCAAACTGCTTACGGAGGATATATTTTTGGTGGAAGTTCTATTTCACAAATGTCATGTGATAAAACAGAAAATAGTAATGGTGGGTATGATTACTGGATTATAAAAACTGATGCATCAGGAAATATACAATGGCAAAATTCTATCGGAGGAAATCAAGAGGATCTGTGTAATTCCATGCAACTAACCACTGACGGGGGTTATATTCTTGGCGGAACTTCTTATTCGAACATTTCAGCTGATAAAACTGAAAACTGTAATGGAGATTCTGATTATTGGATAGTTAAACTGGACTCATCAGGCAACATACAATGGCAAAATACCATAGGAGGAAATAAATATGATGAACTATATTCCCTACAGCAAGTTGATGACGGGGGATATATATTAGGTGGATATTCCGAATCCAACATATCAGGTGATAAAATGGAAAACTGTATAGGAGGTATTGGATTTGGAGATTTCTGGATAGTGAAAACCGATTCAGTGGGTAACACACAATGGCAGAATACAATTGGCGGAAGTGACCTGGACGAATTGCATTCTATTCAGCAAACAAGCGATGGAGGGTATATTATAGGCGGGTTTTCCTTATCAAACATTTCAGGAGATAAAACAGAAAACAGTAATGGTGGTAATGATTATTGGATTGTTAAACTGGATTCATCGGGCAATATACAATGGCAAAATACGATTGGAGGAAACAGTTTAGATCAGTTTTCTTCCCTTCAGCAAGCTTCTGATGGAGGGTATATTCTTGGCGGAACTTCTTATTCAAACATTTCAGGTGATAAGACGGAAAATAATATTGGGAATGGTGATTTCTGGATACTCAAACTCTTCCCCGATACCATTACCGGCATTTCCAATCTTCAATCATCAACATACAATATTCAATTTTCTCCCAATCCCCTCATCACCCAATCCACACTGACATTCAGCAACTCACAAAAAAATATTTTTCATTTTACCCTTTACGATATTACAGGGCGCGTAACGGAAACCGTTAGTACCGTAACCGATAAAATCATTTTAACCAAAGGCAGCAAGCCGGCTGGAGTTTATTTGTTTAATCTTACTAATGCAAAAACAGGGGAGGGCATGAATGGGAAGATTGTGATATCTGCTTTGTAAAACCATTTTCAATTATTTTATTAGTTTTGTCCGAAGCCACAATTTTTATTTTCAATTCATAATTCAACATTCATAATTATATTTCCGAATATGTCCCTTTCAAAAATCAAAGAGCTCTTAGGCAGCCAGGCTGATTCGTTGCTCAATCACCAGTGCAAAACCGTAAATAAAAACGATTTGCATCTTCCCGGTCCCGATTTTGTTGACCGTATTTTTTCCGGTTCAAACCGCAGCAACAATGTGCTGCGTAATTTAAACAGCATTTATAATCACGGGCGGCTGTCGGGTACGGGTTATCTTTCCATCCTCCCCGTTGACCAGGGCATTGAACATTCAGGCGGAGCATCGTTTTCACCCAACCCTATTTATTTTGACCCTGAGAATATTGTAAAGCTCGCCATCGAAGGCGGATGCAACGCAGTGGCTTCTACCTATGGAGTATTGGGAGCCGTATCGCGAAAGTACGCGCATAAAATTCCGTTCATTGTAAAAATAAACCACAACGAATTTTTAACATATCCCAATAAATATGACCAGATTATGTTCGGAACGGTAAAGGATGCATATAACATGGGTGCTGCTGCTGTGGGGGCTACTATTTATTATGGCTCGGCTGAATCGGCACGCCAGATTGTTGAAGTGGCAAAAGCATTTGAAGAAGCTCATAGCTTGGGCATGGCTACTATACTGTGGTGTTACCTGCGCAACAGCGGATTTAAAAAAGATGACACCGATTACCACGCTGCTGCCGATTTAACCGGGCAGGCAAACCATCTTGGTGTAACCATTCAGGCTGATATCATCAAGCAAAAGCTTCCCTCAAATAACGGTGGATTTACAGCACTGAACTTCGGAAAGACAAATAAAAAAGTTTATGAGCAATTAACATCCGCTCACCCGATTGACCTGTGCCGTTACCAGGTTTTGAATTGCTATGCCGGTAGAGCAGGGTTGATAAACTCAGGCGGTGAATCGAAAGGCGCCAGCGATATGGCAGAAGCGATAGCCACAGCCGTTATTAACAAACGCGCAGGCGGGACCGGTTTAATTTCAGGACGGAAATCATTTCAACGGCCAATGAAAGAAGGCATTGAATTGCTGAATGCCATACAGGATGTTTACCTGGAAAAGGAAGTTACGGTGGCTTGATAGATTGATGTCAGTAGTCAGTGGGCAGTTGCCAGTTGTAAAAAAATAAAATCAAAAAATTATTTTAATGAAACATGGCAAAATCGAATTTCGAAAATCTTAGAGTTTATAATCTTTCTGAACATTTAGCTGATTTAGTTTGGGATATTGTAAGCCACTGGAATACTTTTGCTATGGATACTGTCGGAAAACAATTAGTCAGAGCTGCCGATAGCATTGGCGCAAATATCGCTGAAGGAGATGGCAGAGGTTCTTATGCTGACAACAAAAGATTTGTCAAGATCTCAAGAGGTTCTTTAAATGAAACACGGCATTTTCTCAGGAGAGCTTATAAGAGGAAATTAATGAATGACAACCAGGTGAAAGAATTAAAAGTATTTGTTGATGAACTCAGCCCCAAATTAAATGCATATCTTAAATCAATTGGTAAAGCAAAATCAGCAAATAACAACTGACCACTGCCCACTGACTACTGACTATCTTTCATGTCCTGGTTCAAGAGAATAAAAGAAGGCATCACCACTTCCACCCGGGAGAAAAAGGAAACTCCCGAAGGGCTGTGGTATAAATGCCCTTCCTGCAAAGGAATTTTTCCGACTACCGAAATAGCCGAAAACCTTGCCACCTGCCCAAAATGCAATCATCATGAACGAATCGGTTCAGCAGAATATTTCGAAATACTTTTTGATGATAACAAATTCACTGAGCTGGATGTAAACCTCACCTCTGCCGATCCGCTCAATTTTGTGGATACAAAAAAATATTCCGACCGCCTTGCTGATACGCAAAATAATTCAGGATTAAAAGATGCTATTCGCACCGCTTACGGAAAAATCAACGGGCATAAAATTGTAATTGCAGGTATGGATTTCAAGTTTATTGGCGGCTCTATGGGCTCGGTAATGGGCGAAAAAATTTCGCGTGCAATTGATTATTGTATCGAAAAAAAATGTCCGCTGATGGTTATTTCCAAATCGGGTGGGGCAAGGATGATGGAATCGGCTCTTTCATTGATGCAGATGGCAAAAACCTCAGCCAAGCTCACGCTTCTGGCGCAGGCAAAAATTCCCTACATATCTCTTTTAACCGATCCTACTACCGGTGGGGTTACGGCATCATTTGCCATGCTTGGCGATTTAAATATTTCGGAACCCGGTGCGTTAATCGGTTTTGCCGGTCCGCGTGTGGTAAAAGAAACTATCGGAAAAGATTTGCCTAAGGGATTTCAGACTGCGGAGTTTGTGCTTGAGCATGGTTTCCTTGATTTCATTGTTCACCGCAAAGAATTAAAAAACAAGCTTACTTTATTACTTGAAATGTTTGAAAACTGATTTCCTATTTTTTCAGTCGTTCTAATCCCTGCATGGCGAGCTCGTAACCCGGGCGAATTGAAATGGCTTTATCGTAATCATCTTTTGCTGCGGCAATGTTTCCAACGGCTTCATAACATAATCCACGGTTATACCATGCCTCGGCATAATTTTCATTCGCTGCAATGGCATCCGAATAATGTTTTATCGCCTGGCCGTAAACTTTCAGAAAAGCATAATGAATATAGCCGAGATTAAAATGCGCACGGGCACTTTTCGGATTGAATTGAATGATGCTCGTATAATCCCGGATGGCTTTGTCGAGCTCATTATGATCCTGGTAAAACAATCCTCTTCCGTAAAATGCTTCTTCGCTTTGCGGTTTTATTTTTATCGCACCGTTAAAATATTGTAAAGCGAGCTTATCATTTTTAGCAGTATAAATCACGCCAAGCTGCATGTACGCATCATAAAAGTTATTGTCTTTTTCAATACAGGTCTGAAAATTTGAAATCGCTTTCGTTGTATCACCGTTTTCTTTATAAATCATGCCACGCATAAAAAATGCTTTGGTATTGTCGGGTTCATTTTGCAATATAGATTGAAGGTGCGAAAAAGCTTCTTCGTATTTACGGACAATAAAAAATATTTCGGCCAGCTTTAAATGCGCGGTTGTGTTTTTTGGATCAAGAGTCAAACACTTTTCAAGCGCGGCTTTTGCGTTAAATGTTTTATTAGCAGTAAAATATAAGTCGGAAAGCGTTAGGTAATAATCCGCATGGGTGCTGTCAATGCTTATTGCTTTGTTAATATCGTCCAAAGCATTTTGAAAATTTTGCTGCAGGATATACAGTTTGCTTCGCTGAGAATAAAGCCCGGCATTGTTCGGTTCAGCATTAATTTTTTCTGAAATAGTTACAACTGCTTTTCCAACTTCAGTTGTGTCAGTTGCAATTATCGGTGCTTCTGATTTTTTTTCCTGCTTGTTGTTACAGGAAATAAAAACGGAAATGAGTACAATAAGAAAACAATAAAGTCGCTTTTTAAATTTTAACGGTAGCAGCATAATTATAAAAATACCTGGTATGGGATAGGATAAATCAAGAATGAATTGTTGCTTTTCTCCTGCTTGGGAGACAAAGTGGCTTTTATTTCGAAGCCAGTGTTTCTCTTATCTTCTGTTCAATCTCATCCGACAATTCGGGATTATCAGCGAGCAGTTGCTTAACTGCATCCCTGCCTTGCCCTAATTTTGATTCGTTATAGCTGAACCACGAACCACTTTTTTTGACAATATTTTGCTCAACTCCGATGTCAACTATTTCCCCGGTTTTTGAAATTCCCTCGCCATACATAATGTCGAACTCAGCCATTTTAAAAGGAGGTGCTACTTTATTTTTCACCACTTTAACGCGTGTGCGGTTGCCCACAATATTTTCGGCATCTTTAAGCTGACCTATCCTGCGAATGTCCAAACGAACTGAAGCATAAAACTTCAATGCATTTCCACCTGTTGTGGTTTCAGGATTTCCAAACATGACTCCGATTTTTTCCCGTAGCTGGTTAATAAAAATGCAGCAGCATCCGGTGCGGCTAATAGAAGCCGTTAGCTTTCGCAGTGCCTGCGACATCAGGCGTGCCTGCAATCCCATTTTGCTGTCGCCCATTTCGCCTTCAATTTCACTTTTCGGAGTCAATGCAGCTACCGAGTCAATTACAATAATATCAATAGCTCCTGAGCGGATAAGGTTTTCGGTAATTTCCAATGCCTGCTCGCCATTGTCGGGCTGGGAGATGAGAAGATTTTCAATATCCACTCCCAGCTTCTGCGCGTAAAAACGGTCGAAGGCATGTTCGGCATCAATGAAAGCTGCAATGCCACCATTACGCTGCACATTAGCAATGGCATGAATGGCTAACGTGGTTTTACCCGATGATTCGGGACCGTATATTTCTACAACTCTTCCTTTTGGAAGCCCGCCAATGCCGAGTGCGTTATCAAGCCCTATGGAACCGGTTGAAATGGCTTCGAGAGGTTCAACGGCTTCATCGCCCATGCGCATAACGGTACCTTTTCCGTAGGTCTTTTCAATTTTATCAATTGCTAATTGCAATACTTTTAGTTTCTCTTTGTTTTCGGTTGCTGTTGTCATTATATATAAATTTTATTTGTTTTAAAGATTGTAATACTGTCAAAATGGATTATGACAAATATGGTTAAAGTTTTGAAATAAACAAGAAGGGAAATAAAATATTCTCTGCGCTATTGGGATTAATCCCTCCACCACGAATACGAATTGAAACGAATTACGAATCAGTGAAAGGCAATAGAGAAAATCTAAGTGTTATAAAATAATTACTTTTTTAATTGTGCTGAACCAGGCTGTTTTTATTTCAATAAAGTAAATTCCTTTAGTAAAACCAGACAGATTTAACTCTTCAGAATATTTTCCTGAAAAATTATCAAATGTTATTTCTTTTAATTGTGTTCCTAAAATATCTTTTACAGTTAGTTTAATATTTTCTTTTTCCTTGAAATAAAAACTCAAATTAAATTTTCCATTATAGGAAGGATTAGGAGTAAGTGAAAAGTTTGAAACGTTCTCATTCATTTCATCCACACCAACCGTTGTAATATTAATTCCTGTTGAATAATTTCCATCGCCCGTTGCATTGTTTATAGCCAGTACCTGGTAAAAACCAACTGCTGTTGGAATAACACTCTGACTTGTGGCACCCGCAATGGCAAACCGGTCTAAAAACCATTGGTAAGAATAGTTACCTGTAAGCATACAGATTAGCGTTCCTCCATTATTAATTACCGGGGGCACAGGTGTAGTTGGCAATACCGTTACTGTGATTGTTTGATTGGTAATTGCATTTGCAGGGCAATAGTCATCCTTGGCTTTCAACACAAAAAAATATTTATTACCAAAATAAACACAACCCAATCCTAATCCCAGATGAGCCGGAGTAGTATTCCAGTTAAATTGGGTGGATATTCCAATAGATGATGAAAGAGGCGGAGGAGGTGTGAGGGTGGCACAAGGAGGAATCAGGCAGCCTGAAGTCGTATCGGTAAACCCCGCGCCAAACTGCTGGCCCGAAGCGTTTATTGTAACCGTTTGATTATTTACTAACGGATGGGGATCGGCATCGGTTGCTACAAAAGAAAAAGAAAGCGAATCACCTGCATAAACGAAAGTTTCATAAGTAGGCACACCTAATGAATCTAAAAACGGAGCGGGCGCAACTGGCGGATTATTGGGAGGATTTCCTGTAACTGGAATCACACAACCATTGATTAAAACAATATTTATTTCCCTCGTAATTTCAGATGCCAACTGTCCGCATTTGTAACTCGAAACTCTTATTGCAGTTGCAAAATAGCCCGGTGTGAATGACCGAAACGAAAGCTGACCATTTTGCGGATTGAGTGATGCCGGAATATTACTGGGGTTTTGTAAAGTGCTTGGCATCTGGCTTGTTACGCTATACCCCGGAGCGAATGGAATAACCTGCCATGGATAAGATGCATCAGTAATCAACGTATCCCATGAGTAAACCAATGAGTCCATCTCAGCATCAACGGCCAGATGATTATAAGTAAATGGATAACCGGTACAAATAATTACGGACGGTTTTTCAGCAAAATATGGTGAAGCATCAGTGCATTGCCCTGGGATAAATCCATTAAATGGATACATTTTGGTTCTGAGTGCAAAGCCAATGTTTCCGGCACCACTTACATTAGTTAATAGACCGCTCCGGCAACAACTGCCAAACCAAAATGCCCATCCGGTTACTGGTGGAGTTCCGGGAATTGTTATAGGAGTTGATTGATAAACAAATTCTTCAACTGCATTTGTGTTTGCAGCGGCACAAATTGGACATGCTAAGTTGCCTGAACCTACAGATCCGGTTGGACTGATATCAGTTTGGCTAACCAGCGAACATAAAATTGGCGCAACACCAGCATTGTTCTCAAGCGAAACAGAAGTCATACCCGGAATTCCGGTGCAATCCCTGTAAAATTTTACATGAAACACGTAAGCATTTCCCTGGCAAGTCCAGGTAATTTCACCTCCCATGCCATGAGAAGCAAGAAGTGAACCGGAAGGAAATAGGAATAACAGAAGAGTAATTATTTTTTTCATACGAAGTAAATTTCTGTAAAGCTAACAGATTTGATACGAACCGCCAAATCAAAATTATGGATAAGTATACAGGTCTGACAGGCGCTTTGCAACCTCAAACCTATTTTTTTATAAAGTTTTGACATATTAAAAAAATCATGTAGGTTTGAGCCAAACTTAAAACAATTACTATGGCTGAATTCGAAAACAGGGAGCATCGCGAAGAACCTTTTTCAAAAGCAGTGCGTGCAGGAAAGCGTACTTATTTCTTTGATGTGAAAACAACCCGTGCGAACGATTTGTATTTAACAATTACCGAAAGCAAAAAACGTTTTGGTGAAGAGGGAGAGAAGCCTTATTTTGAAAAGCATAAAATTTTCCTGTACAAAGAGGACTTCGAAAAATTTTCTGACGGACTCAATGAAGCGGTAAACTTCATTAAAAACAATGCACCGCCTATCGAGCCAAGACCTGCTGCTGATGCATCACCTTCTACTTTCAGCGAGGGCAGCCGTTTTTCTGATGTGGATTATGATGATTTGGGAGAGACGAAAAAGGACGAATAAATTTTTCATTCGGGGGTTTATTCGATATCAATTAAAAACTTTTCAGCCTGATTTTTATAAAAACTGTTATCAGAAACAATCTGTTCAAGAATTCTTCTGGCAGCTACGAAGTCTTTTAATTCAGCTTTGCAAAGTGCCAGGTGCCATTTCGATTCTTCATAAAATATATTTTCGGGTTCAGAAATAAACTCAAGATATAATTTTTCAGCTTCATGAAAATTACCGGTTGCTTCCCGGCACAATGCAATATAAAACCTGCAATTAATATCAGCGGGAAACTGTTCCAATATCAAATCGAAATCGCGGATAGCTTCTTTGTAGAATTTATTATTGTATTTTTTTAATCCGGCCGATAAAGCACCTGCATAGTTGATAAAATGCGTTTTTAATTCCTGGTCTTTTAATACCCTTTCCCGGGCTTCTTTGTTTTCAAATTTCGCTGATAAGTTGTTTAAAATGGCATTAGTTGAAAATGTCTTACCTGAATATTTTTCTGTATAATCAAGGGTTTTCAGATTTTCGAGGTAAATAATTTTTTCAGTAAATATTTTTTTATTGTAAAAATTGACATTGGCTGATAAATTATTATTCATGATAAACGCTTCGATAGGTGGAATTGTTTTTTCGAATTTATTATAATGGGTTTCATTTAAAAGCTCTTCTTTCGAAGTTTTTGTTTCGCTTGCTATCGGAGTATTTTTGACAAGTTCGGCTTCCTGCTCTGTCACAATTTTAGCTTGGCTGATAAGGGTATCATGAAGATCGGCTTGTCCCCCAGTTGGCTTTCCTGACAGGTTTTCTTTTCGAAAGTCAGCATTAAAAAATATAAAAGTTGAAATCAGGATAACAACTGCCGAAATTCCTGAGAATAATTTTATACGTGTCAAACTGGCATCAGGAATCGTATGGGAGATTCGCTTCTTCCAAAGAACGGGTAAAGAATTCAAAGAAGTAAAATCGGGAAGTTGCTTTAGTCCTGTAAATGCTTCATTGCAATATTCGCATGATTCAATATGATTGTGAATACGAATTGCGGACTCTTCATTTAATTTGTTTTTTATAAAACCAACCATTTCAACTTTCGAGACGCAACTATAATCTATATTCTTTTGCTTATTCATGTTCAATATTCTTTTCAAGATAGATTTTTAAGTTTCTTTTTCCATTTTGAATGTAACTCTTAACCTGGTTTATAGTAAACCCGGTGGCCGTTGAAATTTCATTATAAGAATTGTTTTCCAGGTAAAACATTTCAATACATTTTTTTTGTTCGGTATTGATTGAATTTAATGCTCCGTTCAGGTGTAATAAATTTTTTTCAGTAAATAACTTTACTTCGTTATCATTTTCATTCTCCTCAATCAATTCTGGTATTTCTTCAATACCTCTTCTGCCATTTTCTTTATTCAAAAATGCAAAACAATAATTCCGTGATACCGAATGTATCCATGAACTGAAATTTGAAACTTCGTATTTAAGAAGATCAGCAAATAGTTTTTCAAAAATGGTAAGCACAGCGTCTTTACATTTCTCTTCGTTTCGCAGGTATTTGTAACATATTCCGTAAACAAGATGAGAATGCCGGTCAAATAATATTCCTACAAGTTTTTTATCGCCTGTTGATTTATACAAGGCAATTATTTCGGTGTCGGTTAACTGTGATTTTTTATTTGTTCTGAAAAGCCGCATACCATACGTTCTTTATAACCAGTTGATAAACTTATTTAAAATTTCCATAATCGGCAATGAAAATTATTTTTATGACAAAACCATGACAGAGTTTTATGGAAACCATGACAGAGTTTTATGGAAAATTTAATTCTCCTTATCAAACATTCAAAAAATTAATGTTTAACAATTAAAAAAATCAAGCCATGAAAAAATTAATCACAATTATTGCCATGTTCATCTGTTTGTCAGGTTCTGATTCGGAAGCACGATTCAAAAGTTTAAGCCCCGGAGAGCTTCGTGGTAAAGTAATCGATAAAGAAACAGGTCAACCTTTAGCCTTCGCAAATGTTGCCATTGTAAAAGATGAAAGCGCCTTTACTGGTGGCACTACTGATGAAGAAGGCAATTACCGGATTAAGCCGCTTGACCCCGGTTCATATACCGTTAAAGCCACTTATGTTGGATATTCTTCAGTTACTATAAATGAAGTAATTATATCTCAGGATAAAATCACTTATCTTAATATTTCATTATCTGCAAACAATACATTACCACCTGTTGTAATCAGGTATATCCCGCCTTTGATAAATGATGGTAAAATCTCTACCATGACATGTTTACCATCTTCAATACTCAAGGATATGCCAGCGCAAACAATACAGGATATGGTGGCTACGGTGCCGGGGGTTATTCAAAAGGATGAAGGAGGTGCTCTTTATTTCAGGGGTGCGCGTGAAAATGCAACCCAATATATAGTTGACGGAATAAAGATGTACGGTAGTTTCTCCGTTCCTCGAAGTGCCATTGCTCAGATAAGCGTAATCACAGGTGGCATGCCTGCACAGTTTGGGGATGCTACAGGTGGAATCGTAGTGATCACCACTAAAAGTTATGTGAGTGAATAGTTAAGCCAAACAACAGACTATAGGTTGGGCAATAATATTCAATGAGCTGAATTCTTTATAGCATAAAATTTCACTTCATGTAATAAACCTATTATAACTGATTTTCAGCCCTTAATGAATTTACCTTATTGCAAAAATTTTCTTTATCATTTCATAACTATTTGTGAAAAGACGCAATAAATAAATTCCCGCATTTAGATTTTTTACATCAAAAGAATATGTGATAGTTGGTTGTGTTGGAAATTATTGACCAGGGCTAAACCGCCTGCATCTACAAAATCAGAAAAAGCATGACACCTACAAACAGAATCATAAAAAGTATTGCCCACAAATCGGCAGGAAAAAAATCGCGGTATTTAAGATAGAGATTTTTAAAATAACTGAACATAGCTGCGAAGATGTTCTCTGCTACTTTTTAATGACGCAGGTTTAACTAAACATTAACAGAATAAAAATAATAGGCGTTGTGGAATTTCGTTGATCAGTACATCAAACAAATACAAATTAACAACTAAAAAATAAAATTATGAAAACGCTGTCAACCATTATCATCAGCTGCCTGCTGACAATTGCAGCAACTGCACAGTACAATTTAAAAAACCTGTTTATTGAAACAGAAGAAAACTCCAAAGCATGTGCGTACAAAAACCTCGCGATTTACCCGGTGCACGCAAAGCAAACTTTTAAAGAAGTAAATAAAAATTTAGGAAAATACCTGCCGCTCAAAAAAGCGCTTGAGCAAAAGAAAGTGAAGATTACAGAAGCAGAACGGGGAGAAACGGTAAACACTTTATTTATTCAGAATTTTTCGAAAGATACCGTGATTATTATTGGTGGGGAAGTGGTGCAGGGTGGTAAGCAGGACAGGATGATTTCACAGGATATAATTATTCCACCCAATAGTAAAAAAATTAACCTGTCGGTTTTTTGTGTGGAGCATGGGCGATGGACTTATCATGATGGAAAAGAAAAAAGTTTCAGGGGCTCTTCTACCATTCCCAATACCGAAGTGCGCAAAGCCGCCATGATTAAAAAAGACCAAAGCCAGGTGTGGGATAGAGTTTCAGATGTTACCTCGAAGAATGCTGCGGAAAGCAGTACAGGCACATATTCTGCTATGGACTCATCGTCAGCTTATAAAAAAGATATCGGGGGATATAAATCGGTTTTTACTGCTTTGTTGAAGGATAAAACCGATGTAATTGGATTTGTAGCTGTCTCAGGCGATAAAATTTTAGGATGCGATATGTTTGCAACCGTTGACCTTTTCCGCAACCAGTTTGACAATCTTATTTCATCATATTCGACCGAAGCCATTACTAACGGCTCAAAACCCGTAGTTGCTTATTCGAAAGTAAAATCATATCTCGATAATATACTTGCGGATGAATCAAAGCAGGAAAGGCTGATTGAACATAACGGAACACAATTAAAAAACAATGATTCGAAATTGCATATTACCGTGTATTAAGATTTTTATTCAGTCTTAATAATCTTTAACGATTTTTTGTTTTCACCAGCAGAAACGACAGCCATATATATGCCGGGTGATAAGGAAGAATTATGAATTATGAATGTTGAATTATGAATTGTTTCCGACAAAATTATTTTCCCAATCACATCAAAAACTTCAATCGAAATGTTTTCATCTGTTGAATTGCCGATTTCAAAAATAAAATCACCCGATGATGGATTTGGATAAACTTTTACATCAAACACATTTTCACTTTCAATTTCGCCTTCGCGGCAGGGAACAACAACTGTATCATTTAACGATGTTTTAGAGCAGCCCGTTGTATTATTCGTAACAATCACTTTATATTTTCCGGCTGTTGCAGCTGTATAAGTTGCACCGACAGCTCCGCTTATGTTGGCGTTATTTTTTTTCCATTGATATGAATAACCGCCTGAAGGTGATACCGTGAGCAAGGCGCTTTGCCCGGCACAGAATGATATGGTTCCTGAAGGAGTAATTGCAGCAGTAGGTAATGGATTCTTGGTAACCACAATTCCGGGATTAGTGGTTTTTGTGCAGCCTGTAACTGTATTTGTTACAGTAACTTTATATGTACCTGATGTATTAGCCGTGTAAGAAGATGAAGTAGCGCCTGAAATATTTACAGCATTTTTCTTCCATTGGTATGCCCGGTTGGCAGCTACTGCTGCGTTCAACAGAACACTTCCTCCCGCGCAAAATGTTGTTGGTCCTGATGGAGTAACTGCTGCGGATGGATTAGGATTGTTTGTGACCGTTACAGAAGGAGATGTGGAAGATCCGAAAGAGTTAGTTACCACAACGGTATAGCTGCCCGTAGCTGTTGCCGTGTAGCTTGCTGATGTTGCACCCCCTATAATTACCCCGTTCTTTTTCCATGCATAAGTTAACCCCGACCCGGTAGTGGCATTTAAAACAACATTTCCTCCCGAACAAAATGTAACGGGACCTGCCGGTGTTATGGTGGCAGCAGGCAATGAATGCAGGAAAGACGGGAAGTTTATTTTCCATAAAGACGTTGTTCCGCTGAAATCAACTTCCATCACATACATGACCGTATCAAGCAATACTGCATCAACCGGGTGATTGAATCCCCCGGCTATTTTATACGCATGAAAAAAATAATTATCATTAGGTATGTCCTTTTCCATTTTAAGCATCAGCAAATCTTCTCCCGAATCATTGAAGGGTACCAGCAATGCCGATGAGTCATGAAGCGCGCCATTGCCACGGGTATAACTCAAAACAAAAGTATTACCGCGCAGATCACTTCCTAAAATACTGTCTTTGTCAATAGTAATCCCTAACGGGGAGCGATGAGGCGTAAAGCTGCGTATTGCCTGGCTCGCAGCTGCTGCGTTGTATGTTGTTCCCGCAGCGCTGTCGCGCATAAATGCCGCATCAGGCCCGTAGTTGAGGCAGGGTAGTGTCAGCTGAAGTCCTGCCGGCTTTTGCGGAAATGAAGGGTCGTTGTAAAACGCGTTCAGCGACCATGCCCAGCAGTTATGATTTATCAGCAAATCGGCAGCAGGATTAAACCATGAAAACTGCTGCGGGTTATAGCTGCCGCCCATCATCCATGGAAATCCGTAATTCCTGCCTTTGCGCAGCCAGTTTATTTCTTCTTCCATATCGCGGTCACAGGAATTTTCAACTCCGAACAAATCACCCTTCGCGTTATATTCGAAATCGTATGTATTGCGTATGCCGTACGCAAATACCCTGCCCTGCGAAACAAGCAATGCCGAGTCATTCGGGATAACAAGGTTTGCTGCCGATGCGGGTACCTGGAGGATGAGAGATGTAACCGGCAGATTTCTCAAGCCGGGGTAAACTCCATAACGGGTTTGCACCTCTCCGTGATCGCCTCTCGATCCGCTGCATATTAAAATGGTATCGCCTGCGGGGTTTAAAGTCATCCCGCTGAAAAGATGATCGAAAGCGTCTGCTGTCTGGTAGGGAACGGTATGTGCAACGTTTACCCATACCCGTGAATAACCCTGCACTAAATCGCCCCTCTGGATGGTACCCGTTGTTAAAGGAGTGCTTTTTTCATTATTGCCCGAAACATATAACGATGAATCATAAAACGCCATGCCCTGCACATATTGCACGCCATGATGGCTTACTGTATAAATCAAAGTATCGTACGCCTGTCCGCCAGGAGGCATTATTATTTTATAAATATTGCCGCTCATCGTTGAATAATAAAATGAGTGGTCAATGGGATTATATGCAAGACGTGTTACTCCCAGCTCCACATTCAATACATGCGCAATCGAAATATCAGGACGCAGCGCAACAGGAGTTTGGCTGAGCAATAAATTACTATTGCAAACAGTAAACAGGAAAAGCGTAAAATATTTTTTCATAGGATTAGTCTCATCAAATATAATATTAAAAAAAATCAAATGTACCTGCATATTTTTTCGATTCACCCCTGTATTTTACTTAACTGCCAAAATTCCTGTTATTGAAAAGACCAAAAAACAAAAAACCCCGCGGCTTTCGGCTCAGAATAATAAAACGAAAAAGCTTTGCCAGATAAAAAATATTATATAGTTTCACATTTGCTTATTTTAACCTCATCTAAATTTAATCACTATGAAAAAAAAATTACTCTTTATCGCGTTTGGTTTTTTTTCTTTTTACGTTAGTGCAAAAGAGGACATTGACAAATCTAAATCCAAACAACAACCACAAACGTTTGCTACAGGCTGCTTTGCCGGAACAGCGCAAATGGATCTTGACCTCAGCAATGTGCGTGCGCGAATATTGCAGGCAGGCGATATGTGGTGGGATTTGAACAATAGTAAGTATGAGGTACCAAAAGATTCAGGTAAGCATTCAATGTTTGCAGGTGCTTTATGGATTGGCGGAATAGATGCCGGAGGTCAAATTAAGTTAGCTGCGCATACCTATCGTCAAACGGGAAATGACTGGTATCCCGGTCCAATGGATACAGTTCTTGTTGATGCTTCACAGGCGCAGTGCCTTGCTTATGACAGGTTCTGGAAATTAACACGGCAGGAAGTACAAACCTTTGCAGGCGGAGGGGCGGCAACACCTAATATAGTGCAGTGGCCCGGAAACGGAAATTCCTTCAATAACGAAGGTCATTTTCTTGCCCCATTTTATGACGCAAACGGTAATGGCATTTATGAATATACTGCCGGAGATTACCCGTATTATGATTTAAGCGGAGCGTCATCGGGCGGTAATTGCAATTCTGTCTTACATGGCGATCAAACAATATGGTGGGCTTTTAATGATGTTGGAAATGTACATACCGAAACAAATGGCACCCCTATTGGACTGGAAGTGCAGGCACAGGCATTTGTATTTGCGTCACAGAACGTGAATGTAAATAATTCCACTTTTTATCAATATAAAATAATTAATCGTTCCACTTTTACACTCAACCAATGTTATTTTGGCAATTGGGCTGATCCCGATCTTGGATATGCCCTGGATGATTTTATCGGGTGTGATGTGAACAGGGGAATGGGTTATTGTTACAATGCTGACCCGGATGATAATGCGAGCCAGGGAGGATATGGTTTAAATCCTCCGGCAATTGGTATTGATTTTTTGCAGGGACCGCTTGCCGATCCCGGTGATGGAATAGATAATGACAGGGACGGCACGATTGATGAGCCCGGTGAACAGATTATCATGTCAAAGTTTGTTTATTATAATAATGATTTTTCTGCAACCGGAAACCCTATCGGTTTTTATGATTTTTATGGTTACCTGAAAGGGATTTGGAGGGATAGTATTCCCATGACTTATGGAGGGGACGGGTATGATCCCTTGAGCACCAATTACTGTGATTTTATGTTTCCTGATAATACCGATACTGTTTATTACCCGACATTGGGCGCATGGACTGAAGTTACCGCAGGGAATGTTGCTGGCGATCGAAGATTTCTTCAAACTGCCGGAGCGTTTACACTGTTGCCGGGAGCGGTTAACTATATAACGGTTGGTGTAATCTGGGCAAGGACAACTGCGGGCGGTCCTTATGCTTCGGTTGATTCATTAAAAAATGCTGACGATTTAATTCAACAGATATACGACAGTTGTTTTTTTACCACTTCGGTCAGTGAGCTTGCTGCCGCTGAAATACATGTTACGGTTTCGCCCAACCCGTTTTTCAGCGAAACAATAATTCATTTTAATAATCCTCAACAGGATAAGTTCAGTTTCATTGTTTATGATGTGAAAGGAAAAGAGGTAAGAAAAATAAGCGGCATAAAATCAACTGAAGTTATTTTGAAAAAAGAAAATCTCAACAGCGGAGTATATTTTTATAAGCTCCAAAACAGTGAAGGGAAATCTTTTTCCGGAAAACTGGTTGTTCAATAATTTAAATTTATTTTTTATAGAAGGCTGTCTCAAAAATTCAATCTTTGAGACAGCCTTCTTCTTTTTTTAATTCTTAATCCTTAATTCTTAATTCAGCATTTCTTTTCACACAATCCTCCTCACCGTTACCGCCACTTCATCACCCGGTATTCCCACTTCAATATCATCCACCACGTGAATTGCCATGTATTTATAAATACCGGTGTTCTGTGCATCAGGCAATTCGGTCATGTCAATAAATATGGTTTGTGAAACGAACCTCATAAATGCCATTCCCCTGCCGTCATGGTCTCCATAGAGGTTAATGCCGTCAGTGCGGTTCTTTTTGTATTTGATTTTCGGGTGGTTTACATCCAGCGAAATTTTAAGCACCGGTTTCACGCTGGCAAAATCATCAAATATATCGGCACCTATTATACCCAGGTCTTCACCAATTGCTTCTGTATAATTAATGCCGCCTTTAATACGTTTTACTATTCCGCTAAGAATAGTAAAAACTCCTGCCGGAACAGTTGCCGGTGCTACGGGTATGGTGATGGTTGGCGGAGCGCCAAGCGTGCTGCCTATAACAGCCACCATTAGCTTTTCTTTATATTTGGTCAGGTCCTGGCTGAATGAACGCACTGCATCAACCAGGTCGAGGATGTACTGCAGCATTAACAGGTAAGCTGCTATGGCAGCCGTTTCGGCTGCTGTGATTCCAAACAGGGCGGCATAACCGCCAATTTTCGAGTTGAAGTTAATCAACCATGCCAGCCGTCCGCTATCGTCAGGCGGCAAATAATGCTTTCTCATGATTTTTTGATTTTAAATTGTTTTTATAATTATTTATAGTTCCGAATAAAAATTCTCCTGTGTTCAAATCAATTGCTACAGAGGCCGTACAATCTTCTACGGAGGTTGCATAACTTGCTACGATGATTGTATAATCTTCTACGGAGGCCGTATAACTTGCTACGATGACCATATAATCTTCTGCGGAGGCCGTATAATTTGATACGGAGGCCATATAATTTGATATAGTGGTCGTATCATTTGCTATGGAGGCTGTACAATTTGCTGCTGTGACCGGGAAATTTGTTTTTGTCTTTGCACCAACTGTTCCCGTACTATTTTTATTTGTTTTCACTGTAATTGAATTTTACAGTATAGCTGCACAATTTGTACCGTGGTGGCAAAAAGCTGCGCACCGGTTAGTGAACCGTACCGTACAGCAGTGAACCGTCCGGTTGGGATAGTGAACGGTACGTTACAGAAGTGAACTGTTTGAGAAAGGAAAGGGTGGAAAG
>JBIOHJ010000012.1:0-38933 GCA_044448905.1 Bacteroidia bacterium
TCTTTTCCTCTTTCCTGGATTCCCTGGGGCAAAAACCTTGCAATCTTGCCCATTTCGCCACCATCAACATAAGGGAAAATTTCGTGCGATACAAATAAAACTCTTGGCTTCTTCATATTGTCTTTCGTTATAGTTTAGGATAGTTTAGGAATTAAGTGCAAAAATACGAAAAATAATAGTCCATTTCAATTAAACTGCCAAATAGAATTGAAATATTTCTTTGCTTTTCATCATTCAATGGGAAATTTTTGGATAAACTGGTTATTTTAAGGGAATTGAAAATCATGGCTTAACAATCAAATTTATTTCTATTTTTCAGGCTTCTAACACCATTATAATCTATTATGAATATGCATATTAAAGGAATACCATTAATACTTGCAGTTACTTTGAACTTAACCGCTTATTCACAAAAAGAAAACACTCCTCCTACCACTTCAGCAGCTGAAAGATTAAACGGATATGAACAGCGAAAAAGGCTTGCTGAAACGTCAATTGTTTCCAACGTAAAGTTCCGTTCGGCAGGTCCTTCTATTATGAGCGGGCGGGTAGTGGATGTAGATGTTTCGCCCAGCGATCCTACGCACTTTTATGTGGCTTATGCTTCAGGCGGGTTATGGGTTACGGATAATAACGGGCAATCATTCGAACCGCTTTTTGACCGGGAAGCTGTTATGACAATTGGTGATATTGCTGTTGACTGGAAACACGATGAAATAATTTGGGTTGGTACGGGCGAAAATAATTCGAGCCGGTCGTCTTATTCGGGGGTGGGAATTTTTAAAAGCAGCAATAAGGGAAAAACATGGCAATATAAAGGGCTTGGCGAATCGCATCATACCGGAAGAATCATGTTAAATCCAAATGACTCAAATACGGTTTTGGTTGCCATGCTGGGGCATTTATATTCGGCAAATAATGAGCGCGGAGTTTATAAAACTACCGATGGGGGAAACAGCTGGAAAAAAACTTTGTTCGTTGATAGCAATACTGGTGCAATTGATGTGGTGAGTAACCCGCTTAATCCAAAAATAATCTATGCTTCCATGTGGCATCGCCAGCGCAGAGCCTGGAATCTTACCGAAAGCGGAAACACAAGTGGAATTTTCAAAAGTACTGATGGCGGTGAAACCTGGTATTTAATTTCGGGAAAAGAAAGCGGGTTTCCGCAGGGTGACGGAACCGGAAGAATAGGGCTTGATGTTTATTCAAAAAACCCGGATGTTATTTATGCTATTCTCGATAACCAGGCAAGACGTGAAAAAGAGAAAAAAGAAAAGAAGGATGAATTGACAAAAGATTCGTTGCGCACGATGAGCAAAGAAATTTTTCTCAGCCTAAACGACACGTTACTTTCAAAATTTTTAAAGGATAATAATTTCGATGATGAATATTCGGCAAAGCGCGTGAAAAATATGGTGCATACCGACAGCATTAAACCCGCTGCATTGGTTGAGTTTTTGGAAGATGCCAATTCACTTTTATTCGACACCGATGTAAAAGGTGCTGAAGTATATCGAAGCAACGATGCCGGCAAAACCTGGAAACGAACGCATGATGATTACCTTGATAATTTATTTAACACATACGGATATTATTTCGGGCAGATTCGTGTAGCGCCAAATAATTCGGATAAAATTTTTATTGTGGGGGTTCCCATTCTTGTTTCGGAAGATGGCGGAAAAAATTTTAAATCAATTGATGCATCCAACATGCATGGCGATTACCATGCACTTTGGATCGATCCCACAAAAGACGGGCACATGATTGTTGGTAACGATGGCGGATTAAATATTACCTACGATACTGGCAAAACATATTTTAAAGCCAACACTCCGCCTGTCGGGCAGTTTTATTCTGTAAATGTTGACATGGAAAAACCTTACAATGTTTATGGCGGCTTGCAGGACAACGGGGTATGGTACGGACCTTCAACCTATAAAGCAGATATGGGATGGTATGACGGTGGTCAGTATCCGTATAAATTTATTTTAGGTGGCGATGGTATGCAGGTTATGGTAGATACGCGCGATAACAACACGGTGTATTCGGGATTTCAATTCGGGTATTATTATCGCATCAATAAAACCACGGGCGAAAGTAAATCCATCAAGCCGAAACATAAATTGGGTGAGCGTCCGTTGCGTTTCAATTGGCAAACTCCCATTTGGCTGTCGCAGCATAACCAGGATATTCTTTACCTAGGTTCAAATAAATTTCACCGTTCAATGAATAAAGGCGATGATTTTAAAACTCTCACCGGTGATTTAACAAAAGGTGGAAAAAAAGGCGATGTGACTTATGGCACCATTACAACTATTCATGAATCACCATTAAAATTCGGTTTGATTTATATCGGAACCGATGATGGTTTGATTTATGTTTCGCAGGATGTCGGCTATACATGGAAAAAAACTTCCAACAACCCCCCTCAGAACCTTTGGACAAGTCGTGTTATCGCATCAGCATTTGATACTGGTACCGTTTATCTTTCCTTAAATGGATATAGGTGGGATGATTTTACTCCCTATCTATATGCTTCAAAAAACTACGGGCAAACATGGGAACGCATCGGAATGGATTTACCCAACGAACCTCTTAATGTTGTTCGAGAAGATACCAAAAATAAAAACATCCTTTATGTTGGAACCGATAACGGCTTGTATGTATCATTAAATAAAGGAAAGTCATTTATGCGCATGTCCGGAAATTTTCCGGCAACACCTGTGCATGATTTGGTAATTCATCCGCGAGACAATGAACTTGTTGTAGGTACACATGGTCGTTCAATTTATATTGCCTCGGCAAAAGAATTGCAGCAACTAACTGACACCCTCCTCGCAAAAGATATTTTTGTTTTCAAACCCGAACCTGTAAAATACAACAAAAACTGGGGGAAAATATTTTCAAAATGGAGTGACCCTGTCGAGAAGAAAACTGTATTTGCTTTTTATGTGAAGGAAAAAAGTATTTCAACTATAAAAATTAAAACCGAAAAAGATTTATTGCTCAGCCTGCTTAAAGACACCAGTGAAACAGGATTAAATTATGTGGAATATGATTTAAGCATAGACAGCACCGTTATCAGCCCGTATCAAACTGTGGTGAATGAAAATAAAAATTTAAGTGAAGAAGAAAAGAAAATTGAAAGAGCCGATAATAAAAAGTATTACCTCAAACCCGGTAAATATATTTTAGAAATTGAAACACAAAAAGGAATTAAAATGAAAGAAGAATTTTTAGTGAAAGGAGAAGACAAGGCTAAGTAGATTGACTTGAACTAATTACCAAATTACCTTAATTACCTTTTCTCCAGCAATTCATTAATCTTTTTCAAATAAACATTTTCTTGTTTTTGCATCACGAGGTCGCGCTTACAAGCTTCAAGATTTTTTTCCAATTCCGAAATTTTTATTTTCAGTTCCGAAATCTTATCATCCAATGGTCCTGTTGTAGGTGAGGTCGAACCACCGTCCTCCTCCACCGGGTAATGTTTAAAAAAATTATACTTCAGTTGGTTTCCGATTTTCTGCAATGTTTCCACATCAATGCTTGGGCGCGTGGTCAGGTAGGTGGCGGCCGAACCCGTAAAACCAATTGCCCTCCCAAGCGTTTGCTTAGTCATGTGGCGCAATGCCAGCACTTCAGTAATTTTGTTTCCAATATGCATTTTTATAATGTTTTTGATGAAATTTTGACCAAAATTAAAAAAATTGTCAATAAATCTAATCTTCCACAAAAAATATTGATATCTTCGATAAAATAATTGATATCTGAAACAAAATAATTGATAGTATTAACAAATCAATTAATGCCTTAAATAAAATAATTGATACACTTATAAAAATAATTAATACATTCGACAAAATAATTGATACTCACAATAAAGTAATTGATACCAACTGCTCCAAAATTAACATCTGCAGCAAAAAAAAGCGTCCGTCAACTGACGGACGCTTTTTAAAAAGAGGGTTTAACCTTATATTTTATTATTGTGCAGGACAATTCAAATAACCCAAATCGGCAACACCATTATCATAATTTTTGTTAATCTTATCTGCTGCGTCATTCAATTGTGATAATGTATAAGGCGATGCACAACCACCCAATTTCTTTTCTGCTTCAGCTAATAGTTGGGCTACAGTCCAGTTTACAAAAGGGCCCGATGCAATTACCATATTACCAAGCAGTACATTATTAGCATCGAAATTCACATCGTAAGCATCAAATGTAATGTTAAGTTTAAGCGCAACTACCTGTCCAGCTAATACAGTTATCTTATCATTAGTAGGATTCAAATAATTTTGAGTTAACACTTTTGGCGTGCTGCCCTGTGGCAGGAAATTAGTAACGGCCTGTGCAGATGTAAGTGTAATCTTCTTATTGCATCCAACTATCAAACCACCGGGAAATGCCCCTGCAAATTTTGCGTGAAGGTAAGTTCCCGGATTACCACCTTGAGGAACTGCGCCCCATCCACCTTGTGTTTGCGTACGGTTTCCATTGCAGCAAACCTGTATGCAGTATTCAAAATACATTCCGAATTTTTCTCCGGTAAACTGGTTTCCTTCAGCCCATACATCCAATTGGTTACCCAAAGCATCAACAACAATTGCCTGGGCAGCAATGCAAACACAATCGAGTTTCTTCTTCGCAAAATCAATTGTAAACACAAAATGATTGCCGTTCACATTGTCCCACGTCTCATACGGAAATAATGACGGATCAATATTTCCTTCTGTCATCATTTGCGCAAGATCTTCGCATTCTCCCACATACAAATTTCCTTTGTCAATTAGATACCCGTTGAATGTATTGTATTCAACATATAGCAGGTTTTCATCGTTCCAAACCGTAACTACGCCAACCTCAACTTTATTTTTATTAAAAAACTTCTTCTGAATAATTTTACCACAGGCAGTGCGGTCGTTATCAGAAATTGGTGCCGATCCTGTACTACCGCCTGTCGATGGAGTTGTTAAATTTTCTTTTGTACAGGCAATAAATACGGTAATTCCCATAAGAATCATCGTTGTCATTAATTTGATTGGTTTTTTCATATCTATATAAGGTTTTTTATTTTATGATGCAATGTTACAAAGCAAATAATCCGGTTTTCCCGGATTTTGGGCGATCATCATCAGGTTTATGGTGAATATGATTAAATTCGCAACTGTAGTTTGCTGTTTCAAATAAATTTATCCTTCATGAAAAAAATATTTAACCTAATTTCAGGTCTTTTATTCTTCACACAAATCAATGGACAGGTAAACCTACAGTTGTTAGGCCAGTTGCCTTTTCCCGGCACTACTTGTGCCGGTGTATGGCACTATGTTGACTCAATCGGAAATGAATATGCTTTGGTAGGTGCCGGAAACGGAATTGCAATTGTAGATGTAACGGCTCCGGCTACACCGGTTTTATTATTTACGGTTCCGGCTGCGCAGAGTTTATGGCGCGAACTCAAAACACATAACCATTATTGTTATGCAGGTACAGAAGGAGGCGGGGGAATCACCATAATCAACCTCCAATACCTTCCCGATAGTGTTCAATACAAAACATGGATGGGTGACAGTACAATTACCGGGCAGTTATCTTCATCGCATACTGTTGGCATTGCTGACGGCTACCTCTACGTATATGGCTCCAATCTTTTTAATGGCGGAGCCATCATTGCTGACATTGCTACCGATCCCTGGAATCCACATTATGTTGGAAACTATTCGCTCAATTATATTCATGATGGTTATGTGCGTAACGATACCTTATGGGCAGGTGAAATTTTAGCAGGGCAATTTTCAGTGGTTGATGTTACCAACAAAAGCGCCCCTGTTTTGCTGGCAACGCAAACAACTCCCGGGGCTTTTTGCCATAACACTTGGCTGTCTGATAATGGAAAATACTTATTTACGACCGATGAAGTTAATGGTGCGCCTTTAGGTTCTTTTGATATATCAGATCTCGCTAATATTAAAATGGTTGATACCTATTTTACAAATTTAATTCCCGGCAGTCCTGTACATAATACACATGTCATTAACGATTATCTTGTTAATCCCTCTTATGGCAGCCAGATTACCATTGTGGATGCCCTCCACCCCGACAATCTTATTGAAATTGCAAGCTACCCCACAGGTACCAGCCTTTGTTGGGAAGCAATTCCCTACTTGCCATCAGGAAACATCATTGCAACTACAATCAATGATGGCTTATACATTTTTTCTCCGTATTATGTGCGCGCTTGTTATCTTGAAGGGATAGTAACAGATAGTGTAACCGCTCTTCCCATAAACACCGCCACTGTTCTCATCCAATCAACAACCATTAGTACGCTGTCTGCTCTTACCGGTGAATACAAAACCGGAATTCCTGATTCGGGAACATATACCGTTACAGTTTCCAAAACAGGTTATTTTCCTAAAACAATTACTGGTGTAGTTCTTACCACCGGTAACGTTACCCAATTAGATGTTAAATTGCTTTCACTTACTTTCGGTATTGAAAATGTGTTTAATGAAGAAAATTTGTTTGAAGTTATTCCCAATCCTTTTAATAGCTCCTTTAATCTTTTATTGAAAGGGCCTTTCTTTTCAGAAAATACTTTTATGGAGATTATTGATATTGCGGGAAAAGTAATTGAACAAATTCCTTTAGCAGGAATAGAAAAAATAAACTTAGGTGGAAAATTAAATACGGGAATTTACTTTATCCGTTTGTACGATGGAAATTTCAAAAGCCGCCCTGTAAAAATTGCAAAAGTTTATTAAGATTACATATCATCAACAATGCAAAAAATAATTTTCCGTGATTTGGGTTTAATTGATTTCAAAGAAGCCTGGGATTACCAGGAACAATTGCTTAATGAAATTGTTGACCAAAAGCTTCTTAATCGCAATTCTGCAAACTTCAAACTTCAAACTATTTACTTTTCTGCGAGCATCCTCATGTATATACGTTAGGCAAAAGCGGAACAGAAGACCATTTGCTTCTGGACGAAAAACAATTGGATGATAATAACGCAACCTTCTACAAAATAAACCGCGGAGGCGATATTACTTATCATGGTCCGGGCCAGGTTGTAGGGTACCCGATTTTAAATCTCGATTATTTTTTTAACGACATTCATAAATATCTCCGGCTGCTCGAAGAAGTAATTATCCGCACGCTTGCGGAATACAATATTCCAGGTGAACGGATTGACAAGCTTACAGGAGTATGGCTCGATGCAAATGACCCTGAACGTGCACGAAAAATTTGCGCATTCGGTGTACGGTGCAGCCGTTGGGTTACCATGCATGGATTTGCGTTCAATATAAATACCGATCTGAATTACTTTTCCAACATCATTCCATGCGGAATTACCGACAAAAAGGTGACTTCATTAAAACAGGAGCTTGGAAAAGAAATTGTTCCTGTCGAAGTAAAAGAAAAACTTAAAAAACATTTTTCTGATTTGTTCCATGCAGAAATAGTTGAGGAAAATATTCAACTTCCCGCATAATATCTTTTTCTTTGAAATCATTTACTTTTGCTGTTGATGACTATTTTCAAAAAAATATTTAAGTGGCTTTTTATTCTCCTGCTGATTCTTAATGCGGCATTACTCCTTTCCGGAAAGTTTTATTATTGGAAAGCGCTTATTTATAATTATGTCAACATTGATGACCTCGATTTGTTCCCGGTACGAACCGTGAAAGCTGATGCACCTGAAGAGTGGACTTTTGCTTCTGATTATAATAAAAAGGATATTTCACAAAAACTTCTTAAAGAACTTGAAGATTTTGAAACGGTTGCTTTCTTAATTGTGAAAAATGATTCGATTTCGTATGAAAGATATTGGGATGGGTACAGCGATTCTTCACTTTCCAATTCTTTTTCTGTGGCAAAAAGTGTCATCGGAATTTTGATTGGGATTGCCATTGATGAAGGAAAAATAAAAAGTATTGATGAGCCGGTTGGAAATTATATTTCGGCTTTCAGCAAAGGAGAAAACTCAAAGCTCACCATTCGTCATTTATTAATGATGAGTTCAGGGCTGGATTGGGATGAAAGTTATTCGAGCCTCACTTCACAAACTACCGAAGCCTATTATGGAATAAAATTGTACAAGCAAATGTCGCGATTAAAAGTAGTGAATCCACCCGGGAAAAATTTCGATTACATGAGCTGCAATACACAGTTGCTTGGTTTTATCATTAAAAAAGCTACCGGTAAAAACATTTCCGATTATGCATCCGAAAAATTATGGATCCCGTTAAATGTAATGCACAGTGCGCAATGGAGCTTAGCGCGTAAGGATGGAAGCGAAAAAGCATATTGCTGCATTTACAGTAATGCACGCGACTTTGCACGTATTGGCAAATTATACCTCGACAGCGGACAATGGAATGGTAAGCAAATAGTACCAGAAGAATACGTGCTCGCTTCTATTTCTCCCGCTCCTATTCTCGACAATGGGCAGCCAAATAAAGTTTACGGCTATCAATGGTGGTTAGATGAAAAAGAAAATCATAAAATATTTTATGCCCGCGGAATTCTCGGTCAATACATTATTGTAATTCCTGATAAAAAAATAATAATTGTCCGGCTTGGGAAACAAAGGGATAAAACACCCGATGGTGTATTGAGGGATTTTCCAATCTATATTGAAGAAGTGTTGAAGATGTATAATTGAAGTCACAGGTATTTGTAGATGTTAAAAGACCTTCCCGAAAATAAAGTTGAAAATATTGCAATGGCAATAGTGCCTGAGTTTTCTCCTGAAGGCGATAAAGTATGGAATGTGTACTTGCTTAACATGAAAGAAGAAACTATCGAAGGTGTATTGGTCACTTCAAAAGGATATGGTTTTAAGGATGGCGAAAAGGTTAAGACTTCAACGCTCCGTCATTTTCTCGATACCGTTCCTCCTCATGGATGTGCCAAAGTAGAACCCATCATCGAAAAAGTTTTTGGTTTGAATAACGAATACTGGGTTAGCTTTTATATGAATAAGATTATGTATGATAAAAAATATCTTTTTTTACCAGAAACCATCCGCGAAGAATTTTTTACCCGAATACCCGTGATTGATAAAATGGGAGTAATGATAAAATAAGATGCAAGAGTCACGACATAAGAAGCAAGACAAAAAAAACAAATACTCTGGTTTTGCCTTACCTGATACTTGATATTTACTCTTGATACTTAGTATATGCTAGATAACATTTCTCTCGAAAATATTTTATTTCTTGATATAGAAACAGCTCCTCAATATCCTTCATTTGATGAAGTACCCGATAATGAGAGAGAACATTGGGTTCGTAAATCGGATTTTTTAAAGAAAAGCGAAACAGATACTGCTGCAACAACCTATCCGCGGGCAGGAATTTATGCAGAGTTTGGAAAAATCATCTGTATCTCTACCGGCTATTTTACCAAAGCGAATGGGGCAAGGCAATTCAGGATAAAATCTTTTTACGGTGATGACGAGAAAATTTTACTTCAGGATTTTGCAACCTTGCTTCAACAACATTTTAACAAGATCGATCAACTATTGTGCGCACATAACGGAAAAGAATTTGATTTTCCATTCATGGCAAGGCGAATGTTGATTAAGGGAATAAAAATCCCGAAGCCGCTCGATATTGCCGGTAAAAAACCCTGGGAAGTACAACATCTCGATACACTGGAGCTTTGGAAATTTGGCGACTATAAAAACTACACTCCCTTAAACCTGCTTGCCCATGTATTTGGAATAACAAACCCCAAAGATGATATTGATGGCAGCATGGTTTGGTTTGTTTACTGGAGAGAAAAAAATTTTGAACGCATTGTTACTTATTGCCAAAAGGATGTGGTTACGGTTGCGCAGATTATTTTGCGAATGAAAGGGGAACAGCTTATTTTGCCTGAACAAATAAAAATCGTTTAATATTAAAATTAAATTGTTGAAATTGAAATAAAAAAAGGGGATGAAAATAATTTTCATCCCCTTTTAACTAAAACCAAATCACTGTCTTTTCTTCAGGTATAAATAATCCAGGTAGTACAGCAGCTTAATCGAAAAGCTGTTCGTTTGCGGCAAATTCCACGTTTCTTTCATGTTTTTCGAATAATCCTGCGTTATAAACGGCCCGTCATATTCAATAGCGTTTTTATACACCACTGATAAATTGCTTCCCGGTGAAAAACGCCACGAGAAAACAATATCAATATTTACGGCATTGTAGCTGAAATCATTATAGCCCCCGTAACCGGGATAATCTGCAACGTCACCGTTATCAAGCAAAATAAAATACTTCCGGTAGCGTCCTGTAAACCAGTAATGCCTTGCCGATATATTAAGCGACATATCGTTTTTGAAAATATACCGGGTCGCAATTCTGTTTACCGTGGTGTATGTTTTTCTTCCGCCATAAATATTATTATCCCCTTCATAGTTTGCAAATCCAAAATTGAACGGGTCGTAATAAAAGCCCAGTGAATAATTCAGTGTCAGCTTATCATTCACGCGGAAGCGTAAGGCAAGATCGGTATTAAATCCTTCGCTTTTAAAGCTGTCAATAAAATTGCTCATGTTTTGTGTGAAATCAACTGCAAAGCGTTTGCGGTAATCCGAACTAACCCCAGCGTATACATACCAGTAACGTACCGTATTCACGTATTTACCATTAAGCCTCGGATCATAATCGTGCGAGGAAACGGGGGTGAAGCCCCCACCGCCAAAAAGCGCATTGTAGCTTAAAAGATTCGCCCAGCTGTTAGCATTGATTTCAAAAAACGTGCGGTCAGGATTGTCATAGGTTGTATGATAATTGGCATTCAGGCTAATGTTTCCTTCGCGAAACGTTTTGGTGGGCTGAAACTGGTAAAACTCTGCATAAATTCTGTTTTGCACACGGTTATTGGTAATGTAGTATCCCAAATCAAGCGGGTCGTAGGTTGGACTGATACCGCTCCTGCTGATGCCTGCCTGGAAACGCCCGCTTATTTTTCTTACTCCTGCAAAATATTTATATCCCAGCTGGTCGCTGTAGGTTTGCTCTCCTGCATTTTCAATTTTCGAAAACTGCTGGCTTAGTGCAACGCTGCCATCTGTGGCATACGAATTCTTTTTGTTAGCAAATGTGTACCCTGCACCGCTCACATTGGCATCATCATACCCTTTTGAACGGAGCACATTGGTATTGATAAAATAAACCCTCGAAGTGGATTTAATCTGCTGGTCAAGAACAAGCACATTATAATTGGTAAGAGGTTCGGTAAGAATTTCACGGGTATTACCCGCAGCATCTTCAATAACTGCATAAGTATTATCGGTTATTGAATTAAAATATCCCAGGCCCATTCCTCCATCCGTTCTGCCCGATATCTTTGTTGCGTTTATCAACTTAGCCTGTGAAGGGTTTTCTTTTATTATTTCTCCATCGTTCAGCTGCCCTTCCACATCATAGAAGCCCTTGGGGGTTTCCCCGATTCTCCGTGAATAAAACAAACCGTCTTTACTGAACAGTTCCGTTGCCTCTTTAAAGAACGGGCGGTTTTCATCGTAGGTTATTTCTTCATAGCCCAGTGTTTTTATTTTATTGTCCGATTGTACCTGCCCGAAGTCAGGAAGCAAAGTCATATCCAGCGTAAACCTTTCATCAATTCCGTATTTAACATCCGCTCCAACGTTGTAAGAAAATCCGTTGCTGTATGAATAATTATCATCGCTGTCAAAAACCGGTGTTCGTTCAACATAGGTTGAAACATAAGGCGTAAAAGATAAACGCAACGGGGGTTTTACTTTTTCAATTCCGTGCATTGTTCCCCAATACAATTGAGCATTATATGCCCCCGAAGGAACAAGGCACCATTGGTCGAATTCGCGGTTGCGTCTTATGTAACGGGTAATCTGCAGTCCCCATGCTTGGATATCCTTCTTTGGAAAACGGATTGCCGAATAGGGAATTTTCATTTCCACCACCCAGCCCTTATCATTTATTTTAGCGGCACTTTCCCAAACGGCATCAAAGGTAAAGTCGCTGAATTTCGAATCGAGCTGCACACCCGATGCGTGCACTCCAAAGTCGTAAGCATCCTGTCGTGAATTATAAGGATCGATTACAAAACGGAATAAATCAGCATTGATATCGGTATATCCACTGTTAGAGTTAGGATCAACACCATCGCGTAAGCCGAGCTCGTGTAAAATACTGTCGGGCGAAGTGTCATACATCATTGCTCCCACATAAACTGCTGTATTATCATATACAATTCTGAATTCTGTTTTCTGTGTGGGCTCCGAATTTTCAATGGGGCGGGACATGACAAAATTGGAAGCCGGTAAAACATTTTTCCAAGTTTCGTCATCCAGCACCCCATCAATCTCGGGAGCCTGGCTTGTACGGACTGCAGAATATTTTTTAGTGGTATCAGGTGCGGGAAGCTGTTGGGCGTTAGCAAACGTTAAGGAAATGAAAAACAAAAGCGGTACTATTTTCTTGGTCATACATTCAGGTTTGTCAGAGGTAAAATTAGCAAGCGGGAATTCTGTAAATACTAACGATTGGTTAATTACATCATTATGTGGCAAAGAAATCACATTAACAGGTGACTAAAAAAGCAACAATAAATCCGTTACCTGAAAACCAGTTTCTGATTGTAATTAATTTTTTCGGTATTAATTTTCAGCAGGTACATCCCGGGAGAAAAACGTTTCTTAATCTGATATTTTTTTATCTGTGAATTTATACGGTCATAAAAAATCATTGCGCCTGATAAATCAAAAATCGAAACGAAGAAATTGCCTATTTCCCTGTTGAAATAAATTATTCCGCTTTCATCAACCGGATTTGAATAAATATAAAAATCATTTTCAGGGAAAAGTTCTCCTGCTGATGTGACCAGCGAAATGGTGTCATAAATTAAATAATACTGGTTGTCGGAATCATAATTAGTTCCCGATATCAAGTACCCGCCAAACACCGATGGGTTAATTTCGTATCCGAAATCAATCTGTGAATGATCATAATATCTTTTTGAAACCTGGTTACCTCCTGAATCGGCATGAATCAAAATCACATCCGAGCTTGAATCAGCAACATTAAATCCGTACCCTGTTATTAAATAATGATCGGGAGCGGGTTCGATGATTGAAAATCCTGCATCGCCTTTATCACTTGCCGGAATTGTCTTCGACCATTCGAGCGAACCTCCCTGTGTTATTTTGCACAACAGCACATCAAAATAACTGCTGGTAGGAGTAGCTGACTCCCCCACCACTATATAATCACCATTGTGATTTACCATAATGCTGCGACATCCGCTGTTATACAAGCTCACTACATCCACATCCCAAAGCGGATTTCCGGAAGTATCAATTTTTAAAACATACGCGTTGTAATTGGGAGCCGGAAAGATGAGCTTATCGCCAGATAAAACAAAATCACCGCTGCCTGTTCTGCGTATTGCCATCGAAACATCATTGTAAACCGAACCGTAATTATTTTCCCATATCACATCACAGTTCAAATCAAGGCGGGCAACGTAAATGTCATTCCCTGTTCCTGTACTTGCTGTGGCATAGCCGTTACACATGAATCCGTAATTCAAATCGGGTTCAATCCAGTTGAAAGATTCGCTGGTTGTGTTACCACCGTAATTTTTCTGAAACAAAAGATTTCCCAGTGTATCAATATGCAGGATCAGCGCATCAGTATTCGAATTCTGATCAGTGCACTGACCGGCAATATAAAATGTATTGTTATAAAAGATCATTTTGTTGCTGAACAAGCCTCTGAGAGAATCGTGATAGGCTTGCTGCCAGGTGATATTTCCGTTCATGTCAAGCTTTGTAAGCGTAACATCAGTTGTGCCGATTGAATTATAATTATACCCGGCAAAAAAAATCGAACCACTACTTAACTGAATTACCGAAATCCCATATTCGGATTTTAATGAATCGCCAAAAGATTTCTGGAAAGGTACAGGCTGGGCGGTATGCTGTAAAACATTAAAAAAAAACAATAATAAAATAATCCATTTATTCATGAATTGTTTTTTATTTTTTTTATCAGCTGCAAAATACAAACAAGGTGGCTGAACAAAACCAAAGGTACCACAAAGCAAGGCAGCCAGATAAAAGGAAAATAAGCAATGGCTACATTGGGTTGGTCAAATGCGAATTGTTGAAAAGCAAAAGGTGCTGACAACACAGCGTTAATTACAATATTCAAAAGTAGCGCAAGACAAACAAAATTCCAGATGAGAATTATTTTTGACTTCAGAAAATTTTTGTAATACCCGAACCAGGCAATAAACGGAGCTGATAAGCCCGCTAAAATATCAAAATTTCTTCCTTCAAATGTCATCAACTGCGGTATTTGCTTGTCAAGAAATAATCCAAACAAAATAATCTCAACCGGAATTCGCACCACGTGCAGCCACGTTAACATTTTCATTGATAAATTCTCAAAAGCTTTTTTTCTGAAGATTAATAACAGAATAATTAAAAATAAAGGGAGCAAAACGGCAAATGAAAGCCGTGGAGGAATGCCTGTAAAATTGAGGTAGTATCCTTTCCATGAAATAATACCCTGCAACGCGAGCCATGCAAGAACCACTGTTAAAACTACCAGCTTAAAACGAAATGAAAACTGCGTTTGTGAAAATGACTTTATTAAAAAGAAAAGTGCCAGCGCTACCACCCAGATAAATCCAATGGCGAGATCAGGTTCATAAAGGTCACTGAACATTTAATAAACAGTTTGCGATTTAAGCCGAAGATATTTCCCCGGGAAAGTTAAAAATACAACAAACTAACTTTGAAATCTGAATCTTTAATACCAATTATTTTATTCGCTGAAAACAATTTTTCGGGTTATAACCGAAGAGTCGCTTTGAACTTTAAGGAAAAATAAACCGCTTGATGGAGGAGTGTTTACAATAAAACTATATTTCCCGGAATTGAATTTTTGGTCTGCTATTGTTTGCAATTCTTTGCCCAGCATATCATATAATTTAATGTTTAGCCATTTAGGGTTGTCAATTGTGAACGACACCATTGTATTGCTAACAGCAGGGTTAGGAGTTACTTCAAGACTTATGCCATCCATATCATTTTCATTAATTCCCACAATGCCATTCAAAAACAAATCATCAACGTAAATATTGTTACCGGTATTTTGAGTATATTCAAACTTAAACCGAACATTGGGCTGGTTATTATAGGTTGCCGAAGCCATCGAAACGGTTTCAAGTCTCCATTGAGACGAAGATGATGGAATAAAATTAGTGCTGATTAAACCGGCTGTTGACAATGCAGTGCCTGTTTTTACATATCTTAAGGCCCAGGTATTGCCACAATCTTTTGATGCAAATACTCTTAATTTATCGGTAGTGGAAGTGCTGCGGTGAGCAAATGCAAGTCGGAATGTCAAACTTCCATTAGTAATGTTTGAAAAATCATAGCTTGGCGTTATAAATTCATCCACATTTCCATTGCCATTACCCGCATAATTATATAAACGCACAGATTGTGTTCCGGTATAAGCTGCAGTTGATGTCAAATCCCATGCATTAGTACCTGTTGTATTAGTAATGAACCATTCATTATTTGAAGGCGGAAACGAAGTAAATGATTCAAAACTTTCGGAATAAGGTATTGCATAGTTTGCTGCAGCAGGAGATACAATAACGATGCCTGTGCGAGTAAGTGTATTACTTCCGGCAGCATTCGAAACAGTTAATGTTACATCATATACTCCCGGATTGTTGTAGGTTATTACCGGGTTTTGAGCAGATGAAGAGAATGGTGTTCCTCCTGTAAAAGTCCAATTCCATCCAGTGGGATCATTATTCCATGAAGCATCAATAAATGAAATGGCATCTCCCGTACAGATCATATATGTTTTGTTTGAAAAGTCGGCAATCGGTGTGCAGGGTGGCGGAACAAAACCATTATTGGTTCCTGTAGCCACCAGGTTAGGTATCTGCCATAAATTATTCCGGTTGCCTGTCGGAGAATTCAAGGCAGCATGCATCCGTGACTTTTGTCCATTAGTGAACATCTTATGGCAGCCTGCATAGTCCATGTAGTTTTGAACATTATCAAGAAAGCTGCAGGTTGATTGGGAAGTATTGCAACTGAAATTTGCAACTCCAACAGTAGTTGGAGTATCATTAACCTGGTCACTAAGATTACAGTTTGAAGGAAGACCTGGAGTGTTTGAGTTTCCCCAGGTGTGCATCAGGTTTAAGTAATGACCTACTTCATGTGTCAATGAACGTGAACTGTAATTGGAACCGTTTGCAGTACCTATTCCTCCAACATAGTCGTGCAGAATTTCAACACCATCATTACCGGCTGTAACACCCGGGTAATAAGCATAACCTGCTGCACCGCTGGCTATGGAACCCACTACATAAATATTGAAATACTTGTTGGCGGGCCAGTACCCAAGAGGTTTCACATTATCACCTGCTGAATAAGTTAACTCGGTATAATGACGGGTAATACCATCGGTACAGTTTCCTGAAGGGTCAATCTGGGCGAGCCTGAACTCAACCTGGCAATCAGCAAATATTGATTGAAAAGCAGGGATCACATCACCGGTGTCATCATTAAGTTTTTGAAAGCTCATATTAAGAATATTCACTGCGTCCAGAATTTGTGCTTTCGAAATATTCTCAGCTCCATAAATGTGCATCACATGAAACACGAGTGGAACTGTATAAATCGGAAGTCCCGATTCGGTTTCAGGTATTACTGAAGATTGTGAGTAAGAGCGTGTAAACTCTTCGAGTTGATTCCGTAATGCCTGGTAAGATGGATCCCTCAGCATTTCTTTTTCAACCATTTCGGTTGTTCCGCACACTTTAGGAAGGTTATCCTGAGCTATTGCATAACTCCAAAAACCATTAAGTAAAATAAAAGACCACAATAATTTTTTTTTCATTCCCTATTTATGTTTATTTAATAAATGTAACCCTGATTATTTACTGCAACACTAATTTTTTAACGGTTGAAAAGTTACCTACCGTAAGGCGAACAAAATAAACTCCGTTTTGCAGGTTATCTGTTACATCATAAACATAAGTATCGGGGAGAAGATTTTTTTCATTCATTTGCTGAACAACTCTTCCCGTAATATCATGTATGGAAATGGAAACATCATTAACAGTTTCGAGCGTAAATGTAATTTGGGCTTTAACAATTGCAGGATTTGGAATGATATTGAAATTAAAATTATCAGCTATGTTTTCATTCACTCCCACTATTCCATCAAGATTAATATCATCTAAGTAAATATTGTTACCTGTGTCCTGGATATACTCAAATTTAAAACGAACATTTGGCCGCGTAGAAACCGAAGTGCTCGAAAGATTTACAGTATCTGCATCCCATTGTGAAGCATTAGGAATAAATACCGAAGAAAGTAACCCTGCAGTTGACAATGCTGTACCCGATTTTGTATAACGCAACGACCAAAGCTGTCCGCATGATGTGGAGGAATATACTTTTAGCTGATCGGTTGTAGCCGAAGAACGGTGCGCAAATGCTCTCCAGAAAATCATTTTGGTTTGAGTAACGTACGAAAGATTAAAACTGGTAGTGATAAATGCATCAATGCCATTTACGTTGCCGGAATAATTATAAATACGCACACTGTTTGATCCGGTATGGGCTGCTGTAGTTGTCTGTTCCCAGGTATTTGTATTCGGATTTTCGTTATTTACAAACCAGTCATTAGGAATTGATCCGCCTTCAAATCCTTCATTAAAAGGATAAGAAAATATTGCTGCACCTGTTGAACTTACAATGATCATCCCGGTCGCTGTTTTAGCATCAGTACCTGCCGAATTGGTAACTGTTAAAGTTACATCCCAAATGCCGGGAGTGTTATATTGTATTGAAGGATTCTGCGAGGTTGAATTACCAGGTGTTCCTCCCGGAAACTGCCAATCCCAGGTTACCGGGTCTCCGTTCCACGAACCGTCAACAAAACTCAGTGTAGTTCCCTGGCAAATCATTTTGGTTTCCGAATTAAAATCGGCAATAGGAGTGCAAATAACAGGCGGTGTACCGTCTGTTCCGGTTGCAATTAAATTAGCCGTAGTCCATAAATTATTTCGCCCGCTTACAGGAGAACTTAATGCGGCATTCATACGAATACTTTGTCCATTAGAAAACATGTTTTCGCAATTCCCAAGTGTGTAATCCATATAGTCGGTAAACATAGCTCCGTTAGGCGCATTGCCGCAAGCTGCATCAATTTTTGGAAAATTGGGGCAAGTGGAGAAGTTCACATTTTGAACCGGGGTATCGGCAACTAAATCACTTCCACAGGTAGCATCACCCCAAATATGGCGCAGGTTAAACCAGTGCCCTGCTTCGTGTGTCGCTGTGCGACCGTTGAAACCACTGCCGACAGCTGTTCCTATAGATCCCACATAGTCAGATTTTAAAACTATACCGTCTGTAAGCGAGCCGCCACCTGGAAACTGTGCATAACCGAGTATTATTCCCGGGGTACCGCTCGTGTTTTCAATAGTCTTTACTACCCATATATTAAGGTATTTGTTGCTGGGCCAGTATATTAATGCTTTTACATTATCGCGGGCATTATTTGTCAGATGCGAAAAGGTACGGGTGATTCCGTCAGTACAATTTCCAACAGGATCAAGTTGCGCTAAACGGAATTCAATATTTGCATCGGCAGCCAGTGGTTTAAAAGGTACAGGAGTGTCAACAGTGTCGGCATTGAGTCTTCTGTAGTCAGCATTCATTATGTCAAGCTGGTTGAGCAGTTGCGCTTTGGAAATATTTTCAGTTCCTCCTTCATGAATGACATGAAAAACCACAGGAATAGTTTTTACAACACCTGTGATCTTCTGTTGCGGATTATTATTAACATATTTTTCCGTTTCGCGCTCTAACATTTCACGGTTTTGCAAAAGTGAAGGATCGAGTTTTGCTTTTTCCTGAAATAAAATTTCCGTGATGCATGGTTCAAATTGTTGTGCAAATGCAGGTATAAGTGTTATAATTATACCGGCAACAAATAGCGTAAATTTTTTCATGATTTATAATGTTAATTAATGAATTAGAGAGGGGTTGTTGTTTGAGAGGGCTAAATTACGGCTTCCCATTATAATAACAAAACACAATTTCATTATTTTTAGTCATAATAATGTAAATTGCAAATTAAACTTAGCATAATACATTTGATGGAAGAGGTTTTTTTATTTGCCTGAAGGTCAGAGAATATGACAAATTATTCTGCTAAAGCCTGTTTCAAATCCTCCAGCAAATCCTCAATATCTTCAATACCCACACTAAGGCGCAATAACGAATCCACCACGCCTGTTTTTTCTCTTTCCTCTTTTGGAATGGAAGCATGAGTCATAGTTGCAGGATGACCGATTAAGGATTCTACTCCACCTAACGATTCGGCTAAGGAAAAAACTTTGAATGAAGAGGCAATCTTAAAAGCCTGTTCTAATGAATTTCCTTTTAGAGTAAATGAAATCATCCCGCCAAAATCTTTCATCTGCTTTTTTGCTATTTGATGGTTTGGGTGATCTTCAAAACCGGGCCAATAAACCTTGTCAATTTTAGGATGTGATTTTAAAAAATGTGCAACTGCTTTTCCGTTTGAGCAATGGCGTTCCATCCGCACATGTAATGTTTTAATTCCTCTTAACACCAAAAAACTATCCATCGGTCCCGGGGTAGCTCCGCAGGCATTATGAATAAACGCAAGCTGCTCATGAAGTGAATCGTTATTCGTACAGGTTGCTCCCATTACCACATCGCTGTGCCCGCCCAAGTATTTTGTTACGGAATGCATTACAATATCAGCACCGAAGTTGAGTGGATTTTGCAGGTACGGTGAAGCAAAAGTATTATCCACAACAAGCAGCAATTTATTTTGTTTTGAAATTTCAGCACAGGCAGCAAGGTCAATAATGTTCATCATCGGGTTGGTTGGAGTTTCCACCCAAAGCATTTTGGTATTTTTATTAATAGCATTTTTTATGTTGCTGATGTTTCCCATATCAACATAATGAAAAGATAATCCGAAATGAGAAAATACTTTTTCGAATATGCGGTAGGTTCCGCCATACAAATCACCTGTGGCGATAACTTCATCGCCAGGGCGAAGCAGTTTTATAATGGCATCCGTTGCACCCATTCCACTGGAGAAACATAAACCGTGCTTTGCATTCTCAAGCGATGCAATACATTTTTCAAGCGCTGTCCGTGTCGGATTTTTTCCCCGGGCATATGCATATCCTTTATGCTTACCGGGCGATTCCTGCACATAGGTCGATGTCTGGTAAATAGGAGTCATGATGGCCCCGGTTGCAGGGTCGGGTTCCTGCCCGGCATGAATGGCTTTGGTGCCGAAGTGTAATTCTTTTTTCATAACAGGACAAAAGTAGTTGTTTAAAAAAAAATAAAATAAACCTGTAAATCAATCAGGTTGGCGAAGCGATTGAAAAGCGCTGTTGATGAATTGCGGAAGAATGGTTTGGTGAGTAAGCTGAATTTTATCTTTGTCATTTAATGATGCAATCATATCCTGGTATTTCTGCTCGCCATGATTTTTTATAATCTGATTTTTTTTGTCCTCGCGTTTGAAATAAAAGTCCATTCCTATGACATCGGCTTCGGGATGAAATTGTGTTCCGAACAGTTCGTCTGAAAAACGAATTGACATAACAGCACGTTCGTACGGAACATGTGTACGGATTTTTTCGAGTGACAAAACTTTTGCCCCTAATTCACTTAATTTTTTTTCATCAGGCTGAACCACCTGCCAATCGCGCGAGTCCACGGCATAAAATGGTTCGGGAAGATTCTTTAAAACAACATCATGTTCGCCTTCGGCAGTTTTATGAACGGGAAAAATTCCAAAGGCAGGTGATTTGCGCAAATTCACTTCGGCAACTTTAAGATGATGACAAACCATCTGGAAAGCATGGCAAATAAAAAACGCGAATTTCTTTGGTGAAGAATTTTTCTGATTATGCTCAAAAACCGAATCAATTAAATTGTAATAACTTTTATCCCAATCGTTATCTGCTTCAAGAGGGTTTCCCGGCCCACCTGAAAAAATATACACATCATAATCCAACCTCGGAATTTCATTTTTGCTTCTCACATCATATACAGTCCATTCGACAGGGAATAAGGAGTCGTCTAAAATTTTCTTAATGCAACGCATACCCTGGTTGGGATGATTGCAGTACAAATCAAGTATGGCTATTTTGAGAGGATTCAAGGAAATGGCGGTGGTTGGAAAAAATCAGGGGCGAAAATAGAAAACATTACTTACTTCAACCCCGCATTTGTTTCGTCAACAATATAATCAACCACTTTTTTCAAATCGTTGGTTTTTTTGAAAACAGCAAGCTGGCGGTCGGCACCGGTACCGTGCTGAAGCATTTTATAAATATATTTTAATTCGTGGCGGCTGCCAAGTTCATCCACAACATCATCAACAAATTCCAATAGCTCTTCAATAAGCTTTGGAGTTTCCACTTCTTCTTCTTTTCCGAAATCAATGAGCTTGCCGCTGATGCCATAGCGGGCAGCCCGCCATTTGTTTTCCATTATCAGTGCGCGGCCATAATGACGGAAATCCATATTGCTTTCCATAAGCTTAACAAGCTTGGCTATAACTGCCTGCATAAGCGCGGCAAGGGCAATGGTTTCGTCAATGCGCATGGGAACATCGCAAATACGGAATTCAATGGTGTTGAAAAACGGATGGAGCCGCACATCGTACCATATTTTTTTTCCGTTGTCAATACAATTTGTTTTTACAAGCAACGCAATATAACGGTCGTATTCCGATGAACTGAAAAATTCATCGGGAATGCCGGTGCGCGGAAATTTGTCGAACACTTTAACGCGGTACGATTTGAAACCGGTATTTCTTCCTAACCAGAATGGGGAATTAGTTGACAAAGCAAAGATGTGGGGAAGAAAATAACGGGCTGAGTTCATCAGCTGAATTCCCTGGTGGCGGCTGGTGATGCCTACGTGAACATGCAAGCCGAAAATAAGATTGCTGCGCGCAGCATCCTGCATTTCGTTTACAATTTGATGGTAACGCGGCTGATCGGTGATGAGCTGGTCCTGCCAGCGCGAAAAAGGATGAGTACCGGCAGCGGCTATCCGAAGATTTTGTTTCGCGGCAAGCTTTGCCACCATTTTGCGCAGATGCGTTACCTCTTTGCGGGCTTCGGTAACGTTATGGCAGATGTTGGTTCCCACTTCCACCATTGCCTGGTGCATTTCGGCTTTTACCTGTTCTTTCAAAATAACTTTTCCTTCCTCAACAATTTCGTGCATGTGCGAACGCAATTCGCGAGTTACAGGATCAATTACCTGGAATTCTTCTTCGATGCCGAGGGTGAAGAGGTTTGTGGAAGCGGGTTTTTTCTTTGAAGCCATAGTATGAGCGGGTAGTAAGCAGGCAAGTATAGATAATTTATGGGAAAGGTTGCTTTACTTTTTCACCCCCGCTGCTTCTTTCCAGATTTCAATTTCCCGTTTCAGCATTTCAATTTCTTTTTTCAGCGCGGCTATTTCAGCTTCTAACGGATTGGGGGTATGCGGAGGAAGCTCAACCGGAAGCTTGCCGGCAACATCATGTATGAAATTATATTTTAAAACCTGGCTGATGGTGAAAAGCGTGCTCACCTGCATGGTTTCTTTTTTAAAATATTTGGCAATGGTTTTTGAATTCACATTTTGCTGGCGCGCCCATGCCGCCTGGAAAACCTTATTTTCCATGATATATTTTTTGAGCATTTTCCCTATGTGAGGGGTCTTTTGTAATTGATTTTTCATTTTTTTCAGTATTTAGGAGCCGTTTTGGCTTATTTAAGGAGCTATTTTGGCTTATTTAAGGAGCTAATTTAGCTCCTTTATGGAGCCGTTTTGGCTCATTTAAGGAGCCGTATTGGCATATTTAGAGATCCAACTTGGCGTATTTAAGGAGCCACTTTGGCTCCCTTAATGAGCCGTTTTGGCGTATTAAAGTAGCCATTATGGCTCCCTTTTTAATTTATATAAGGTAAAAATAAACCCCGAAGCAAATCGGGGGAGAATATCAGATAACCGGCTGCTCGTCTTTCGGACGGCCGCCTTTGGCAAAATGCACTTTCAAAATATCGTAAGCAGCCTGGAAGTCGGGCAATCCAAGTTCAGCGTTCATCTTAATTATTTTATAAATAGCCAGCGCCTGTGCATACCGCTCGTGCCAAACCAATCGCCTGGTATCCTTTATTCTCCTTGCCAATTGAAGCACTTGCGTATTCTCAATTTTTTCAAGCTGTTCATCAAAATCGGTGTCGGTTTTAAGATTATTCACCATGTTTTGCACCCCGGGCGGAAGCTGAGCCAACAGTAGCTGCCCCTGCTTAAGCGCGTCATCTGCAAGAGACTGATTTTTATCGGAAGCCCCAAGAAAATCTTTGCGCTCCTCTTCAACAAGCGCTTGCAAATGAGGTTCCAGCGCAGCGCCAACAGAATTAAAGCCATTGTCAACTGCGGCTACTTCGGCTGCCGACAGTAAAGTGCTAACACGGTTTACATTTGGATTTACCATAGCTATTTAATTTTTGAGGTTAGAATTTATTTTGTTTGTGAAAATGCAACAGCGAATTAAATAAAAATTTTGCATTTTTCAAACCCCCGGTAATAGTTTACTTAATAGCCCCTTGAAAAACGGGGAATAGTTATACTTTCGTTCCGGGTTTTAAATGACCGTAAAGGATTAATTTAATTATTTTTGATAAAAAATATATTTAATGAAAACAGTAATTGTAAGCATACCGGATAAAAAAGAACGAACATTTACTTCGTACCTGAAAAAAAACCGTTACAGATCGAGGGTTCTTTCCGAAGAAGAAAAAGAAGAAATGGCATTGGCTGAGTGGATTGACGAAGGAATGAAAAGCGAAGATGTTCCTATTGAAAAGGTATTAAAGCATTTGCGGAAACATGGAGTTAAATGTTAAAGGCAGTTTTGACCGCGATGTTTTTTCCTTTACCAATACCGCTTTGCTGAACGAAGTTTATAAAGCAATTAAAAATGTACAAAACGCCAAAACTATTGCGCAAATTAATCAACTTAAAAAACTTGAAAAATACTCTGTTCATTACCGGATTAAAATTGCAGGCGATTACCGGATAGGGGTTGTGATAAGGAAAAATAAAGTTTGGTTTGTGCGTTTCGGACACCGCAATAGTTTTTACGCTAAATTTCCATGATGAAAAAACTAATCTTACTTCTTGCCCGCCCCGTTTTCCTCGGGGCTACTTGTATCTTGCTACTTGATACTTCTTCCTTCGCGCAGGAAATTGAGTGGCAGAATACGATTGGGGGAAACGTGCAAGATGAACTATATTCCATTCAGCAAACCAGTGATAGCGCGTATATTCTTGCCGGTTATTCAAATTCTAATATTTCAAGTGATAAAATGGAGGATTGTATTGGAGGGGTTGATTACTGGATAGTTAAAACTGATTTCTCGGGAAACATACAATGGCAAAATACCATCGGAGGAAACAATATTGATTTTCTTTATTCCATTCAGCAAACCAGTGACAGTGGATATATTCTTGGAGGATACTCCTTTTCAAATATTTCGGGCGATAAAACGGAAAACAATTGGAATAATAGTTATGATTACTGGATAGTAAAAACCGATGCATCGGGAAACATTCAATGGCAGAACACGATTGGTGGAAATAATGATGATCAGCTTTATTCCCTTCAGCAGACTTTAGATGGGGGGTATATGCTTGGAGGATGGTCCGAATCGTATATTTCAGGCGATAAAACGGAAAACTATATAGGTGGTTCTGATTACTGGGTGGTGAAAACCGATGTCTCGGGAAATATTCAGTGGCAGAACACAATTGGCGGAAGCGATGATGATTACTTGCGTTCAATTCAGCAAACGAGTGATGGCGGGTATATTCTTGGTGGATATTCCTTTTCAAATATTTCGGGTGATAAAACCGAAAACAGCAATGGATCTTTTGATTACTGGATTGTGAAAATCGATTCAATAGGTAACATTCAATGGCAAAACACTATTGGAGGAAACGATAATGATTGGTTTTATTCCATTCAGCAAACTTCAGATGGGGGATATATTTTTGGCGGATATTCTAATTCAAATATTTCAGGCGATAAAGCTGAAAACAGCAATGGATTTGTTGATTACTGGGTTGTGAAAATCAATTCATCAGGTAATATTCAATGGCAAAACACTATTGGAGGAAATGGTAATGATTGGCTTTATTCCATTAAGGAAGCCGCTGATGGCGGATATATTCTTGGAGGAAGTTCCAATTCAGGCATTTCTGGCGATAAAACGGAAAACAGCAATGGAGGTGCAGATTACTGGATTGTGAAAATCGACTCATCTGGCAACATTCAATGGCAGAACACCATCGGTGGAAATGAAAATGACATGCTTTATTTCATTCAGCAAACGAATGATGGCCAGAATATTCTTGGGGGGTATTCCCTTTCAAATATTTCGGGCGATAAAATGGAAAACTGCATTGGATTTACTGATTACTGGATTATTAAACTTTCAGACAAATTTAATTTAACAACTGGTAAATCATTTTTAGACATAAACAGCAATTCAGTGCAAGATGCAGGAGAACCATCTGCAATAAATAAACAGGTAACAGAAATAAATACCGGCAGGTTTACATTTTCAGTGCAAAATGGAAATTACAGTATTTCAATTTTAGATTCGGGAAATTTTTCTGTTTATCCAGCGCAAATAAATTACTACAATGCTGTTCCGGCAATACATAATATTTATTTTTCCGGCATCAATCAAATTGATTCACTAAACGATTTTGCATTTCAGCCTGCAGGAGTGTTTAATGATTTGTGCGTAAGTATAACACCGCTTGGCGCTTTCCGCGCAGGGTTTAATGCAAGCTATATGATAAATTATGAGAATGTGGGAACCACCACGATTAGCCCTACCGTTATTTTCTTTCCGGATAATGATGTAACATTTGTTTCGGCTAACCCGGTTGCAAACTCTGTAACGGTGGATTCGGTGGTTTGGAATTTTGGCCCGCTTGCTCCGTTCCAAGCAGGAAGCATTTTGGTAACTGTAAATGTAAATGTGGGAACTCCTATTGGAGCATTAATTAATTCTGGCGTGAGGATTGAGCCGGTGGCGGGGGATGCGAATACGGCATGTAATTATTCTTATTGGGAAGTTTTAACAACAGGCTCTGTTGACCCGAATGAAATATTAGTTGATGAGGATACGGTTTTTACTACGCAGCTTTCCAATCCACCATACTTAGAGTACATTATTTATTTTCAGAATACGGGAAATGATACAGCATTTAATGTAAAAATTCTCAATCCCATTGATACCTTCATGCTGCAATTAAACACGCTGGAGTTTGTGGCTTCATCGCATCCTGTTAATATGAGCTGGATTCCTTGGGAACGAAACATGGAATTTACCTTTGACAATATTCTTTTACCTGACAGCAATGTGAATGAACCGGCAAGCCATGGGTTTGTGCGATACCGGATTAAACCAAAGACGACACTGGTTGCGGGAGATGAGATACAGAACACTGCTTATATTTATTTTGATTTTAATGCACCGGTGCAGACGAATGTGGCGGTGACGGAGGTGGTGCAGTTTACGAATATAAGTCAGTGGTCAATAGTGAGTGGTCAGTTGAATGTTTTCCCAAATCCAACTTCCGGAAAAATAACTTTACTGTTTGAAGATAGTTTGAGAGGTTTGAGATTGTTTGATTTGTCGGGCAGAGAAGTACTATTCAAACCAATTCAAACAACTTCAAACCATCAAACTTCCATTGATGTTTCAGAACTGGAACAAGGAATTTATTTAATAGTGCTGAACTCCGATGAAAAAATTTACCGAACTAAGTTTGTGAAGGAATAGCTTAAGCCAATACTTTGAAAGGTTTTTCTTCTGAAATAATTTCAGCATTTACCGCCTTTTTCAAAAAAGTTCCCCACGTTAAGTTGTCGTGCCCATCACGATGCTTTTGTGCTTTGCCTATTAACATGTTTGCAGCAGCGTCTAATACCCAATCAAAATTTTCCTGCCCTACTGATTGCGGTTCGCAATCGGGAGTGGGGTTTGTAAAGTCAATGCAGTAAGGAATTCCGTTGCGCGTGGCAAATTCAACGGTATTGAAATCGTAACCCAACGCAATGTTTAATTTTATTACATATTCTTTTATAAGCTCCAGCATTTCGCGGCTAACATGCGGAAAGCTTGCCTGGTAACGTAAGTGATGCGGGTTGCGCGGTTCATACGGCATAATGTGTACGTTAGTCTGCCCGATGCAGTAGCAACGGAAGTACGCGTCAAATTCAATTGCTTCCTGCAAAAGCATTACCAACTGCCCGGTTGTTTTATGCGCGGCAAAAAATTCATCGGCATTATTCAGCTTGCTTACGCTTTTCCAGCCTCCGCCTGCATGGGGTTTCATGTAAGCCGGAAATCCCACATAATCGAAAATAGTTTTCCAGTCCCAGGGCATTACCATGTTGCGGAAAGATTTTTCGGTGGTATCGGGAGGGGGCTGGTGAGACGGAATTAAAACAGTTTTCGGAACGGGCACGCCAATTTTCAGGGCAACTACATTTGCCATAAATTTTTCTTCGAGCGATAAATAAAAAGGATTGTTGGCTACGGCTGTTCCTGTTAAAGCAGCATTCTTTAAAAGGGCGCGGTAAAAGGAACATCGTGTGAAATGCGGTCGAGTATCACATCATAACCCGAGGGTTCTGCCTGGATGAGCTTGTCAACCTTTACAAGTCCGGCTGTAATGCCTGTTAAATTCCTGCTGTTTATTTTTTCGACAAGTGCCGGAGGAAAATTATTTTCCTGCCCGAATAGAATTCCGATTTTTTTCATTTTAAATACGTGATTAAGCTACAAGGCAAAAAGTGTTTTTTTGTTTTTGTTTACTGTTAATTGCCTACTGTTTATTTCCCCTGGTCACTGCTGCTGCCACTTTTCTCTTTTCCCATCCATAAAATAAAAGGAGTCATAATAAACCATTTGCCCTTTACCTGCCCGCAATCATCAAGCTGAATAGAATATTTGGTTTGGTTTGATGAAAACCTGATTATAATATCGGCTGATTTGAATCTTCCGTTTTGTCCCGGAATATCTTCAATTTTATATTCTATAGTATCAATTATAGTATTTGTCGAATCCATTTTTTCAGCATCGAAATGTTCAAGCAAGGCTGTGGTGTATTCTCTCCGGCTTGCTTCAAATTTCCGAAAATGATAATAGGTTTCGGTGTATGCTTTATCTTTATCCTTTACTCCTGAATTTTCAATCAAATACATAAAAACCTCCAGGGGACTAAAGTATCTTGTCAGGCTATCCCTCTTAAGAGCAGCATTAAAAAACAAAGTAGCTAATTCATCGGGTGAATTAAAGCCAATCATGTGTTCGTAAAAATCAAATTGGGAAGCAGTATCGGGCTTGCTCTGTGCTGATGCGATTGAAAACACACCCGAAAAAAGAAGAATACAGATTATCCGCTTAATCATTGTTAAATTTTATTAACGACAAATAGTGAGGAAACATTTCGCGCCAAACAGGCCAGTCATGCACGGCATCTTTGCGTATATCCAGCCAGTGATTAATTCCTTTTTGCTTTAGTATTTCACTCATGCGAATGTTGGCATCCATGCACATATCCTGATCACCGGTACCGAAAACAATTCCCATTTCATTCAATGCAGGATTATTCAATCCGGGTAAAAAATCAGGAGGGTTGTTGAAATAAACATTTTCATCATAATACCCCTTAACCTGGTCTTTAATGTCAAACGCGCCACCCATATTGAAAAGGTAACCGACAATTTCGGGATGACGGAATGCAAAATTGGTGGCATGGTAAGCTCCAAAGCTGCACCCGGCAACTGCAACTTTTTGTGAACCCGTTTCTTCCAATGCGCGTTTTACCACTTCTTCCATCACAAAACGGTCGTATAATATATGGTTGCGTGCACGGTCAGACGGATGCAGGTGCTTAGCATACCAGCTATCGTTATCAATGCTTGAGGGGGTATAAATTTTTATTAATCCGTTTTCAATAAACCAGTTTGCTGAATCAATGAGGTGAAAATCTTTGTTCTGCGAATAACTGCCCATTGAAGTAGGAAAAATAATCACCGGGAATCCTTTGTCGCCAAAAACCAGCATTTCCATTTCTTTATTCAGAATGGGTGAATGCCATTTATAATATGCTTCGGTTATCGTCATCATTTTTTATAAAAAGGTCAACAAAGATAAGGTATAAGGGCTATTGTGAAAATGAAGATACGGGTTATTAATTTACTTTTTTCTGACATCATACAATTTCATTACAAATTAACTGGTTGGGATTAATTATCTTTACATTTTGAAATCGAACCCGGGGAAGTTATTTTTCCGTAAAAGGCATCAATGAAAAGGTATTTTATTCTCATTATCACAGTTTGCTCTTTTCTTAAAGTGTATGGTACACATAACCGTGCCGGTGAAATAACTTATAAGCGCGAGCCAACTAACCCTTTTCTGTATCACTTTACAATAATAACTTATACTAAGACAACCAGCGATGCTGACCGCCCCTGGCTTACCTTAGTGTGGGGTGATGGCAAGAGTGATTCATTAGCGAGGTCTTCAAAAATTCCGGTCGGGCCTGATATCAGCAAGAATACTTATTTCGGAACGCATCTTTATTCAGGAATGTCAACCTATATTATCTATTTCGAGGACCCTAATCGAAATGGAGGAGTTGTAAATATTCCGGGTTCGATAAATATTCCATTCTGGGTTGAATCAAAGCTTATTATTTCGCCATTTTTGGGATATAACAATTCGCCTGATTTGTTGCAGCCACCCATTGATGATGGCGCGGTTGGTGTTCCGTTTATTCATAATCCTTCGGCATATGATCCAGATGGTGATAGTTTATCGTACGAACTTATTTATTGCAAAACTACGGGTGGTGTATCCATTCCCGGGTATTTTTACCCTCCGGCAACTCAATTTTATATAGACGCGGTAACTGGCGATTTGGTTTGGAATTTTCCACAATCGGTAGGAGAATTTAATGTTGCCTTTTTGATAAAAGAATGGCGCAATGGAATAAACATAGGTTATGTTGAACGCGATATGCAGATTACGATTATTACCTCAACCAATCAGCCGCCTGTTTTTTCTTCGTTACCTGATATTTGTGTTGAAGCCGGATCTCTAATTACTTTTAATGTAACAGCTACCGACCCCGACAATGAAACCATAACACTGGGCGCAACGGGGGGGCCGTTTTATTTTAACCCCGATTCGGCAGAGTTCCCTGAAGTAACCGGTTTTGGAAGTGTTACCGGAACCTTTACATGGCAAACTACCTGCAAGCATGTACGAAAAGCGCCTTATACCGTTGTGTTTAAAGCAAGGGATAATAATACGCAGATTCAATTGGCAAATTTTGAAACGGTAAACATTTGGGTAGTGGCTCCATCGCCCAAAAACCCGGTGGCAAACCCGTTAGGGTATTCAATAATTCTTAACTGGGATAAAGAAGTGTGTGATGTACTGCCCGACAGCGCCAAAGGATATTATGTGTACAGGCGAAACGGCACTTATGGTTTTACTCCGGGGCTTTGCCAAACGGGAGTTCCTCCTTTTACGGGTTATTTAAAAATTGCCACTGTTAACGGAATAAATAATACCACCTATACCGATAATGATAACGGGGCAGGGCTGATTCATGGCATTAATTATTGTTATATGGTAGTTGCGTTTTTTAAAGATGGTGCCCAGAGCTATGCATCGGAAGAATTTTGCGCCAAGCTTAGAAAAGATATAGCGGTTATAACAAACGTTAGTGTAGTAAATACCGATGCTGCAAACGGAATAATGGATATTGCATGGTCCAAGCCAACAGAGTTGGATACTGTTCAGTTTCCCGGCCCGTTTGAGTATCGTATATTACGCTGGCCCGGGTTAAGCTTGGGAACCGGGGTGCAGGTAGGTGTAAATTTCGGGTTGGACGATACCACATTTACTGATACAGGATTGAATACTGTGAATAATGCCTATTCCTATAAAATTGAATTGGTGAGCACAACAATTGGTTCAATTGGATATTCGCATGCTGCTTCTTCAGTTTTTCTTTCAATCTCTCCAACCGACCGCAAATTGATATTGACATGGCAGGAAAATGTTCCATGGACAAATACCCGGTTCGATATTTATAAATTTAACGGGGCTACTTTCGATTCCATCGGTTCAACCATTTCACATTCTTTTACCGATGCCGGCCTGATAAATTATCAGCAGTATTGTTATTATATAAAAAGTATTGGCAATTATTCGGCTGACGGATTTATTGACCCGATAATTAATTTATCACAACAGGTATGCGAAGAACCTATTGACAATGTGCCACCCTGCGTTACGGCTTCATCTTATGAAGCATTGAATTTTGATTGCACGGCTGGCGAAGTTAATTTTCAGTGGCAGCAACCCGATATTGAATGCGGAGGTGATGTGGGTTCGTATAATGTCTATTATTCTCAAATGGAGAGCGGCCCTTTTAGTGTGATTGCGGTAATTACCAATCCCGGTCAAACTTATTTTTATTTTAACAGTGTTGATTCGATTGCCGGGTGTTATTATGTGACGGCTATAGATACGGTTGGCAATGAAAGCGTGCCCTTTAATACAATTTGCCTCGAAAATTGCCCGTTTTATGAATTGCCAAATATTATTACCCCTGATGGCAGCGGTGATAATGATGAACTGGTTCCTTTTCCTTATCGTAATGTACAGGATATTGACCTTACCATTTTTAACCGATGGGGACAAATAGTTTTTTCGACAACCGATCCTGATATAAACTGGAACGGGCGTGTAAATAATTCGGGCAAGGATTGCCCCGATGGTGTTTACTATTACATCTGCACTGTAAATGAAAAATACCGCAGCGGTATTCGCACCCGAGCACTCAAGCCTTCGTTTCTTCACATTATCCGTTCGGGAAATTCTATAAGTAAGTAAAAAAGGTAATTGAAATAAAAAGGTAATTAGGTAATTAGGAAAATACTTTTGAAACTTAATGAATTTAATTACCCATTTACCTAATTACCTAATTACCTAATTACCTAATTACCTAATTACCCAGTTACCCAATTACCTAAAACAAATGTTTACAGGAATTATTGAAGATACCGGAGTCATAGTAAACCTGAACAAGGAAGGTACCAATTTGCACTTTACTATTGAATCTGAAATTGCATCGGAACTGAAACCCGATCAAAGTGTGGCACATAACGGAGTTTGCCTTACGGTGGTCAGCGCTTTGGGAAACCGTTATTCGGTAACAGCCGTTGACGAAACATTGCAAAAAACCAATCTCGGAAAATCTAAAATCAAAGATATTGTAAACCTCGAGCGAAGCATTTTATTAACGAGCCGGGTTGACGGGCATTTTGTGCAAGGTCATGTTGACGGCATGTGTATGATAAAAAAAATTGAAGATAAAAACGGCAGCCACCTGTTTACATTTGATATTGGAAAAAATGACCAGGGATTACTTGTTCAAAAAGGATCAGTTTGCATCAATGGCGTAAGCCTTACGGTAGTAGATTGCGGACGTAGGTTTTTTTCAGTGGCAATTATTCCTTATACTTTTAATCATACCAACTTTAAATTTTTAAAAGAAGGCGATTTTGTTAATCTCGAATTTGATATCATTGGAAAGTATGTTTCGAAAATGCTCGAGTCAAAAAAATAACGACCAATGCTTTTTTATTGTGTTTGGTTTGCTTCGGTGAATATTACTTCCAGCACTACCTGCCCCACCATTTTTAAAGTAAAGGGATCAATGTTTTCCAGGTTATCACAATGCCGGTGATGGCAGGGCATATAATCCGATTTGGCAATATCATAATGAACAATATCAATAGTGGGAATATTTGCAAGTTGATTAATGTACACATGATCATCGGTAGTTTGCGGAGCTTCGGCATCAATAAAATATTGCCCGTATCCTTTTTGCTTTGCAATGTCCCACACTTTATTTACGATGGATGGTGCATACATAATTGATGACCCTTCGCGGGGAAAAACCGCATTCCTCCCGCCAACCATATCAAGTAAAATTCCGTACTGAGCATAATAACCGGGTTTGTGAAAGTGCTGCGCCCAATACTGCGAACCGAGGCACCACGAGTTTTTTGTTTTTCCACTCTGGTCGCCATAATCTTCGAGGTCGAATAAAATAATATCAATACCCAAACCGAGTTTCGAAACCGAAAGCTGCCTGGCAATTTCAAGCAGCACTGCTGTACAGCTCCCGCCATCGTTAGCCCCGTCAAAAGGTTTTGTGGGATTCATCGAATCGCGGTCAGCAAACGGACGCGTGTCCCAATGCCCGCATAAAAAAATACGTTTTGGTTTTTGAGTATTATATTGAGCAATGATGTTGGATAAATTATATTTTCTTTTATCGTACGTTTCAACTACGCCATTTTGTACAATTACATCCAAACCGAATGACTTTAATTTTTGGGAAAGATATCTTGAACAATTCTCATGTGCTTTTGTTCCCGGAATACGTGGACCAAAAGCCACCTGCTCCTTTATATATTGGTAAGCCGAATCGGGGTTAAAGGAAGGAGTTGTTAATGTCCGATGTCTGATGTCCGATGTAGGATTTTGTTTTTCTTCTGTTTTGGGATTGGAGCAGGAAAAAAAGAGAATGCACAATACACAATGCACAATGCGCAATAAATAGCAAACATTTTTATTTAATAACATGCTTTGATTTTCCCTGCGCCTCTGCGTCTCCGCGTTAAAAATTTTAAACGCAGAGGCGCGGAGGTTTTTAATCGCTGATTAGTTTTTGCTCCATGTTGCGCCATCCTTCCCATCCTTAATAACAAAATTCAGCTTATTTAATTCATCTCGGATTTTATCGGATGTGGCAAAATCTTTTTTAGTCTTCGCGTCATCCCGAATGGAAAGAATAAGGTTCATTAAACCTTCGGTATCTGAATCATTCGCTTTTTTTTCATTTCTCAAGCCAAGAATTCCAAAAACAAAATCATCAAATAATTTTTTAAGCAAATCAATATCTTGCTGATTTAATTTTTCAGTTCCGGCATCAGCCGAATAAATAATGCGGGATGCTTCAAACAAATGAGAAATTACGATGGCAGTATTCAAATCATCGTTCATCGCGTCAAAACAATTTTTCTGGATTGTTTTTACATCAACTGTTGATGATGACGAAGGAATTAACTTTTTCAACACTTCATAACTGTTCAACAGTTTTGCAAAAGCCTTTTCGGCAGCCTGTAATGCCTCGTTCGAAAAATCAACAGTGCTGCGATAATGCGCCTGCAACATATAAAACCGAATGGTCATTGGCGCATATGCCTGCTCCAGTAATTTATGATTGCCGGTAAAAAACTCTTCGAGGTTAATAAAATTATTCAATGATCTTCCCATCTTTTTTCCGTTGATGGTAATCATATTGTTGTGCAGCCAGTATTTTACAGGCGCCTGTCCACAGCTCCCCTTAGATTGCGCAATCTCACTTTCGTGATGCGGAAATAATAAATCCATTCCTCCGCCATGAATATCAAAAGTTTCTCCCAAATATTTTTTACTCATAGCTGAACATTCAATATGCCAGCCCGGAAAACCAACTCCCCAGGGCGAGTTCCACCGCATAATATGTTCGGGCGCAGCTTTTTTCCACAATGCAAAATCTGCAGGATTATGTTTTTCTTCCTGCCCTTCCAGTTCGCGTCTTTCATTTCCAGCTCCTGCAATTAAATCTTCCAGTATTCTTCCCGAAAGTTTTCCGTAATCATTCGTTTTAGAATATTTAATCACATCAAAATAAACCGAACCATTCGATTCATAAGCAAAGCCATTATCAATAATCTTTTTAATCATTTCAATCTGCTCAATAATATGACCGCTTGCATTGGGCTCGATGGAAGGAGTAAGATTGTTTAATAAACGCATGGCTTCACGAAATTCATCAGTATATAACTTCACTATTTCCATCGGTTCGAGTTTTTCGAGCCGTGCTTTTTTCTGAATCCTGTCTTCGCCTATGCCTTCCACTTCGTCTTCCAGGTGACCTACATCGGTAATGTTTCTCACATACCTCACTTTATATCCAAGATGTTTCAGATAACGAAACAGCACATCAAACGTAACATATGGTCGTGCATGCCCAAGATGTGTCGGTCCGTAAACGGTAGGTCCGCATACATACATTCCCACAAAAGGTGGATTTAAGGGAGCGAAAAGTTCTTTTGTTCTGCTTAAAGAATTAGTAAGATATAATTGTTGATTCATAATTTTTTCTTTACGCCTCCGCGTCTCTCCGTTTAATCTTTCTTAAGCAAAAACTTTCCTGTTTTTCATATCACCGATATGCAACAGCATTTCTTTCACCATCGCGGTTAAATCATACTGATGTTTCCAGCCCCAGTCACTTCTTGCAACGCTGTCATCAATACTTTGCGGCCAGGTTTCAGCAATTGACTGCCGATAGTCGGGTTGATAGGTAATGTTAAATCCCGGTAAATGTTTTTTTATTTCTTCTGCAAGCTCAGCTGGCGAAAAACTGAATGAGGATAAATTATAGCTTGAACGAATTTTTATTTTTTCTGATGTTGAACTCATTAGTTCAATCGTTGCACGAATAGCATCGGGCATGTACATCATGGGTAAAGCAGTATCTGCTTTCAAAAAACATTCATACCGGTTATGCTCAATAGCTTCGTGAAAAATATTTACAGCATAGTCTGTTGTTCCCCCACCGGGGGCCGCTTTGTAACTTATCAGTCCCGGATAACGAATGCTTCGCACATCCAAACCATATTTATGATTATAATACTCGCACCAGCGTTCACCAGCCTGCTTGCTTATACCATATACCGTGGTTGGCTCCATTATTGTAGTTTGCGGAGATTTTTTCTTTGGCGTAGTGGGTCCAAATGCTGCAATTGAACTGGGCCAGAAAACTTTTAATTTTTTTTCGGTTGCAATGTCAAGAACATTAAACAATCCTTCCATATTTAATTTCCATCCTACTTTTGGTTTTTGTTCTGCTGTTGCTGATAATAATGCTGCGAGCAGATAAATCTGTGTGACTTTGTATTTGTCAGCTACCCTGTGAATAGCATTAAAATCGAGCACATCAATTGTCTCAAAAGGTGAACTGTCTGATGCAGTTTTTTTAATATCAGATGAAATAACATTTTCATTTCCGAATTGAGTTTTCAATGCCTCTACTAACTCTGTTCCTATCTGACCGCCAGAACCCAATACAAGAATTTTTTCCGTACCCATATTTTTGTTAAAGAAAAGCAAAAGTAAAATTTAAATCTTACGGCAAAGGTGATGTAAGCAGTATAATTTTATTTTTACCGGATTATTTAAAAAGAAAGATGAAATTTTCATTTGGAAAATATAAATGGCTTTTAATAATCATTTTGGTTGCTCTTGCGGGCTGCTGGCAACTTGCTTTTATGCAAAATTTTCTGAAGTACGATATTCCCAACCAGTATTTTCCCTGGAGGTACTTTGTAAGCGACTGTTTAAATAATGGAATTTTTCCTTTATGGAATCCATATCAGCATTTAGGATATGCTATTCATGCCGATCCCCAAAGCGGTGTTTGGTACCCGCTGGTTTGGATTTTTAGTTTTATAAGCGGATATAATGCCTATGCCTGTCAAATTGATTTTGTACTGCATATTATTATTGCAGGAGCCGGTATGTTTTTGCTGAGCAAGCAAGTAGTAACCCATTACCATGCTTCAATCATCATTGCGGTCAGCTATATGCTTTCGGGGTTTTTTACCAGCAATGCGCAGCACCTTACTTACGTAGTAAGCGGCAGTTGGATACCTTTTATTGTTTACTATTATTTAAAAATTTCAGATCGCCCGCATTGGCGAGATGCTGTAAAGATGGCGCTATGTTTTTCAATGCTGGTTACCGGAGGCTACCCTGCATTTACTATTATCTTATCTTATACACTACTATTAATTTTTGTTTGTCGCACAATTGCTTATTTATTAAAAAAAGATTTTGGTACATTTAAGAAATATGCCATTCATAATTTATTATTCTTTTTTTTAACCATCCTGCTTAATCTGGGAATTCTTTTTTCGGTTGGTATAAGCTTAAATCATATTGCAAAGAGCCAGGGCTTACCGCTCGAAATTGCAAACTTTAATCCGTTTTCACCACAATCACTCTTATCCTGTTTGCTACCATTGGTATCGGCAAAAGATCCGGTTTTTTTTGATACAGATGTCTCGATGTCTAATTTGTATTTTGGGGTTTTTTGCGTAGCTGGTTTTGTTTTGGCTTTTTTCCGAAAAAAAGAATTTAAGGAAAAAATAATTCTTGCGACAGGAATTTTCTTTCTGATAGTATCCTTTGGAAAATACACACCGCTCCGTGAACTCCTGTATCATTTTGTTCCGTTGATGAACCTGTTCAGGTTTCCCAGCATATTCAGATTTTTTGCCCTGATATGTTTTCTGCTGGTTGCCGCTAATTCTTTAAAACATTTATCCGATGGCACTCATAAGTATCTTAAAGCTTTCAAAATAATTTTAATCATATTTTCGGCATTTTATTCTGTTGCTATTGTGATTGCTATTTTAAAAGGAACCCCGTTAAATTTTAACGAATATTCAACTCAGGATTATTATCATTTTTTTAATAACCTGGCTTTTTGGGAAAGTGCTTTGTTTCAGTCGGTAATCATGTTGCTGCTTGTTACAATTTTTTTGTTTTACAGAAAAATAAATTTAAAGTCGCTGGCATGCTTTGTAATTATTGATATGTTGATTGCTATTCAGATGAATGCTCCAATTACTATGATCAGCGAACTGAATACTCGAGATTTGCAACACAATATGGAGAAACAATTGCCGAAAGGTTTTCCGGTACCGCAAAATATACCTGCAATTAACTATAACGATTCAGCCGAGCAGATAAATGGATTATGGCTGAATAAAAGTCAGCTTTTTAAACGTCCGGCATTTGACGGATATAATTCATTCCGGTTAAAAGGATTTGATCAATTGAGTGAAGAAAAGTTATTGGTGCCGGATCTGATTAAAAATAATGTCGCTTTTTTTTCACAGAGCTATTCCTTTTATACAGATACTATCCGCTATAAGGCGTTGTTAGCAAATCACCCTGATCATTTATTTTTCCCTGAATCTCTTAAAAATAAATTATCATTTCCTGCACTCCTTAATTCAAAAAACGATAACGCGGTTTTTAAATCATTCAAGCCTGATTTGATACAGGTTGAATGCAACACAGCGTCAGTACAATTATTAACTTTGATGCAGCACGATTATCCGGGATGGAGCGTTTTTCTCAATGGAAAAATAATTCCGCATTATACTTCTGATTATATGTTTATAAGCATATTACTTCCTGCCGGCAAAAACCTGGTTGAATTCCGGTTTGAAAATAAAACAGTTTATATTGGCCTGCTTATAACAATCATTTCATGGCTTTTTTGTACCGGTCTTCTTATAGCTAAAAGAAAACCCCGAATTTATCAAACGTTGTATTAATATAGGGAACAGGTGGTTTATCGCAACTCCTTATTATTCGATATTTTTGTGCCTGCCTATTATGACATTCAGTTGCTTTGTTTTAAATAAAGTTTGTTACTCACACAATAAAACCGAAGATTATTCGTTGATACCAGTTATCAACCTTAAACTATTACTTATGACCCTAAAACCGGTTTTTTTTGTTTTTACTTTTTTATTCTCCCTCGTATTAAACTCAAGCCCGGGTCAAAACCTGGCGATTGGAGAATGGCGCGTACA
>JBIOHJ010000013.1:0-38012 GCA_044448905.1 Bacteroidia bacterium
TCTGCTCCGTATTGTACTGCTTTTTCATAATTGGCTAAATCACCATACGCAGTAACGATCATTACTTTAAGTAATGGGTATTCATTTTTAATTTGACGCAACAATTCAAGACCAGTCATACCGGGCATATTAATATCAGACAACACAAGCACAAGGTCAAATGGATTCAACGTTTTCATAAATTTCAGGGCTTCTTCGCCTGAAAAGGCAAAATGAAACTGAATGTCATTATTCTTAATGTCCTTCCTGAATTTTTGAATAAAAAGTGATTCAACATCCCTTTCATCATCAACAACTAAGATTTTAATCATAACTGGCGGTTAAATTTCGAAATAAAGATATAAAAATCATACAAAATCACTACCGGCAGACTATTTTATTCACCAACTCAATATATACTTTTGGGGCAGATTTAAACCGGACTTTCAAAAACTAATTTATGCAAAATACTTTTACTCAGCACAAAACGGGCAATCCCAAAAAGCAGGCGGTAAGAATTACGATGCAGATTATTTTTATTCTGACTTTTCTGCTTCTTCTGTTTTTAGCACAATCTAAAGCCCCTGCATTTTAAGCTTGATTACATAACCCGTTTTAAATACCCATCAGAATGATTGGTCATAAATAAAATTGTTATATATTGCTGCTCCGGCAAAAACTAACTGTATGAAAAAAACTCTCAACACAATTAAAAATTATTTTTTAAATGAAATAGTATTGGTTTTATTATTGCCTGGATTATTCAGCCATGCAAATGCGCAAACGGCCACCGGTTTAAATTTTGACGGTGTTGACGACCGTTGTACCATAAATGACAATGCTGCTTATGATTTAGGTACCGGTAATTTTACCATTGAAGCATGGATAAAAGCGAACTCAGTGCAGTCCTTTACTTTTCCTACTATATTGAGCAACCGCGAAACAGGCAATGTAAATTCCGGGCTACTTGTTTTTCTTTCGGGTGGAAAACTTACTTTGCAGATGGATGGTATTAATGTTCCGGCTGTAGGAAACGATTTGCGGGATAATAATTGCCATCATATTGCTATTGTGAGAAACGGCAGCACTATTTATTTTTATATTGATGGAGTTGGACAAACTGCCCATTGTTGTCACAGCCAGAATATAAATGCCGCGCACCCATTCTGGATTGGAAGAGATGATCCCGCGTCCACCACAACTCCTTTTAAAGGATGGATTCATGAAGTAAGATTCTGGAATGTAGTGCGGAATCAAACACAAATCCAGGCATCAAAAATTATTTTCCTCACCGGCAGTGAAACAGGCTTGATTGGGTACTGGCGGATGAATGAGGGCAGCGGTCAAACAATAAACGATTTATCACCTACACAAAATAACGGTTTCCTGGGTACGATAAATACAACCGATTCGGCTGACCCGTTATATGTTTCTAATTCATGCATGTGCCCCAACCCGGTAATCAGTTCAAACGGTGGAGCTGTTTGCACAGGACAGACTCCTCTGTTAAGCACTCCTTCTGTTGCGGGATATACTTATCAATGGAAACTCAATGGAAGCAATATATCAGGTGCAACTAATGCAACGTATACTGCTGTTGTTGCCGGAACGTATTCATGTGTTGCTACTGCATTTGGTTGCAGCGGAACTTCAAATTCAATTACCTTACTTGGCGGTGCTCCCCCCGCAACAATTTCGGCAGGAGGGCCAACAACCTTTTGTTCGGGCAGCAGTGTTTTGCTTTCGGCAAACAGCGGCATTGTATTATCGTATCAATGGAAATTAAACGGAGGCAATATCGGAGGCGCAACTTCATTAAGCTACAGCGCAATAGCAAGCGGAAGCTATACATGCGTGGTGACAAACAATTGCGGAAGCTCAACGTCAAATGCAATTGTTGTAACAGTTAACCCAACCCCAACGGCTTCGATTTCTGCCGGAGGTCCTATCTCTTTTTGTACGGGCGGCAGTGTATTACTAACCGCAGCTTCGGGTGCAGGTTACACATATCAATGGAAAGCAAACGGGTTTAATATCGGGGGTGCAACCTCACAAACCTATACGGCAACGGCAAGCGGTAATTTTACTTGTTTAGTTACTGCGGGTAGTTGTTCGGCAACTTCCAATACAATTACGGTTACGGTTGATCCGCCTCTGTCTCCATCCATCACTTATACTGGATGGGGCGGATTTTGCCCTTCAACAACTGTAGGATTGGAAGAATTGACTAGTTCTGGCAGCTTTCAATGGTTTGAAGGTACCTATGCGATTCCCGGAGCTACATTATGGCGTTTGGATGTAGGCCATAATGCAAATTATTCGGTTAATGTGACTAATGCATGCGGAACATATTCATCCGCTCCATACCAGGTTACTGATTTTATAGGCTGGCCGGGAGGGTTTGATCCGTATATAACCATCTCGTATACCGGCTCGCTTAACATTTGTACGGGTGGCAGCGTTTTTCTTTATATAAATAGCCCCAGCTTTTATTTTGACCCTGTTTATCAATGGTATAAAAACGGGGTTGCTATCAGTGGCGCTAACAATACGAACTATACCGCCACAACAGCCGGTGATTATGCGTGTGCTGTGTACGATAACAACTGGTGGGTACCCTGTACAGGGCCGGTTGTTTTTTCAAACTTTATTACTGCTACAACCGGAACGGGCACTGCACCAACCGTTACTATTTCGGCAGGCGGCCCAATCACATTCTGTGGCTCCGGAAGTGTTACTTTAAATTCTTCGGTGAATACAAGCGTTACGTATCAATGGAAAAAGAATAACGTGAATATTTCAGGCGCCACATCTGCTTCCTATCTTGCAAATACAGCCGGTACTTATACCTGTGTGGTAACAAATTCCTGCGGAAGCTCCACTTCAAATTCAATTGTTGTGACTTTTCAAACTTTAACGGTAACCATCAGTACGTCCACTCCAAATATTTGTACCGGCACCAGTGCTGTAATTGCAGCATCATTCCAAGCCGGAAATTCTTATCAATGGAAATTGAACGGAACAAATATTTCAGGTGCTACTAATTCGACTTATTCAGCAACTGCCGGAGGAAGTTACACTTGTATGATTACCAACTTATGCGGCAGTACAACTTCCAGCGCAATTGTTATGACACTGCGACCTTTGCCAACTGCTGTTATTTCGGGAACTCAAACAATTTGTTCGGGTAACTCAGCATCCATTTCCATCAACTTTACAGGAACGGCCAACTGGTACGGCTATTACTATGCCGGACCTTTTCTTACTTTTTATAACACCAGTTCAGATCCATATACGATTAATGTTTCGCCAACCATAACTACTACTTATACGTTATACAGTTATGTGCATGATGCTTATTGCTACGGTACCTTTTCGGGTTCGGCTGTGGTTACTGTGCAGTCATCGGCAACGGCAACCATTACACCTGCCGGTTCCACCACATTCTGTTCGGGCGGGGTTGTAGTATTATACGCGAATACCGGAACCGGATTGTCATACCAATGGAAGAGAGACGGAATCAATATTACGGGTGCTACAGGATCTTCTTTGGCGGCTTCAACTGCCGGCAGTTATACGGTTGTGGTAACTAATGCCTGCAGCTCTGCTACTTCTGCGGCAACAGTTGTTACGGTTAATCCTCTTCCTCCTGCCAATATTACTGCCGGAGGTCCGACTACATTTTGCTCAGGAGGCAGCGTAACACTTAATGCAGTTGTTGCCGCAAACCGCACCTATCAATGGAAAAAGAATAGTGTTAATATTTCGGGTGCCACCGCATCGAGCTATGTGGCTAATACCTCGGGTACATACAAGGTTACAGTTACCAATACGGTAACGGGCTGTTCGAAAACAACAGGCACAGGGGTTGTGGTTACCAAAAATCCGTTGCCTCCGGCTACCATTTCTCCTTCGGGCACTATTACATTCTGCGCAGGGCAAAGCGCATTGCTTACAGCAAACAGCGGAGCGGGTTACACCTACAAATGGAAAAAAGACGGCAGCTACATTGGCGGAGCTACTGCGATTACCTACACAGTTACGACAGCAGGAAAATACCGCGTTGAAGTAACTAACAGCAACGGCTGTTCGAAAACTTCCAATGCCGATACGGTTAATGTGCCTTGTAAGGAAGGAGAAAACAGTATCGAAAGCGCTACTGTATTTGATATGACAATTTATCCCAATCCTTCTCCCGGTGTATTTACCATTCAGCTTTCTAAGAAACCCTCAGCGCCTGTTACTATTGAAATAACTGATGTGATTGGAAAAGTTGTTGACCGCTTTGTGGTGAATGATGAAACGGTTATTTTGGATAAATCGAATCTCGTACCGGGAGTTTATTATCTTGCTGCACGAAACAAAGAGATAATGCTGGTGAAAAAGCTGGTGATTCAGTAAAACTATTTTTAAGTTGATTATAACTTCCGGATTGCCCAAAGCATCCGGAAGTTTTTTTATTGCACAACCACTTTTTTCACAACGTGGTTTTCTCCATCGCTTACTTTCACAAAATAAATTCCCGCTGAAATATTATTCAACCGGATTTCTTTTGCTGCTATGTTGTGAATAGGTTCTTCAAACACCTTTTTTCCAAGAAGATTAAACAATTCAATCACTCCTTTATATATAGGTTCAGCAAGCGTGATTTTAAAAATGCCTGAATTGGGATTCGGGAAAATTGTAATAACGCGTGAACGTTTTGTATTTGTTTCTTCCATTGCTGTTGGTACTGGACATAGCCCTGTCACCTGCACCGGTATCCACCTGTCAATGTAAGTGCCATCACCTAATTGCCCGTTGGAATTATCGCCCCAAGCCCATAGCGTGCCGTCATTTTTCAAGGCAACGGAATGGCGCGCTCCTCCCGATATGGCAACAATGTTTGCAAGAAAACCAACATTGCCGGGTCCATGAACCTGTTCAGGTGTCCACCTGTCTGTATTTGTACTGTCACCAACCTGGGCATCGGCATTTCTTCCCCATGCCCATACGCTTCCGTCATACCTGAGTGCAATAAAATGCGATTCTCCAGCTGCAATGACAGTTATACCCGTAAGAAATCCTGCACCTCCCGGTCCCATTACCTGCACAGGTGTATACCTGTTGATAGTGGTGTTGTCACCAAGCCTGCCCCCACCGTTATATCCCCATGCCCATAACGTACTGTCGCTTTTCAGCGCAAGCGATGACCAATCGCCTACTGCAATAGATATGATATCAGCCAGGAAACCCACATTGCCAGTTCCGTGAACCTGGAAAGGATAATCTACGGTGATGGTTGTATTAATGCCTAACTGGCCAAAGGAATTAGCTCCCCATGACCAAACAGTACTGTCATTTTTCAGGGCGAGCGAATAATCGTGTCCGCCTGCAACGGCTGTGATACCCGTTAGAAAACCCACGTTGCCCGCACCGTGCACCTGAACCGGGTTTGATTTGTTGATGTTTGTCCCATCGCCCAACTGCCCGTTCAGATTCCTTCCCCATGCCCATGCTGTGCCGTCACTTTTTGCTGCGAGTGAATGTGTGTGCAGGTGCCCCCTTGATATGGCGCTAACGTTAGTAAGTATGTTCACCTGTACGGGATTCCATTTGTCAGCAGTGCTGCCATCGCCAAGCTGCCCGAATCCGTTATATCCCCATGCCCACATGGTGCCGTCATTTTTCAAAGCCAGAGAATGTTCCCATCCGGCTGAAACAGTAATCAGATTGGTGAGAATGTTCACGGGTACAGGTGCATTGGTGCTTCCGGTGATACCGATACCCAATTGACCGTTCAGATTATATCCCCATGATCTTGCAGTACCATCGCTGCAGATTGCAAGCGAGTGCTGCCCGCCACCGGCTATTGTCTGGGCAGTTATATGAAATGTGGAAGCGAGTAATAGGGTTGTGAAGAGGAGGGAGATTATTGTTTTCATTTATGTTAAGCCCCGAAGGGTCGGAACCCCTTCGGGGCTGCTGTGTTATTGAATTACCACCTTCTTCACCACCTGCTTTTCTCCATCGCTTACTTTTATAAAGTATATTCCTTTATTCCATTCCGTAACATCAATGGTAACTGTTTGCAGTTTATAGTTTACAGTTTGCAGTTGAGAAAAACTATTTGCCCCATTACATTATAAATTTCAATGGCTTCAATTGCAGATTGCGGATTGGAAATTGTGATTTTGTTTGTTGCGGGATTGGGGGAAATGGATACTTCTGAGAAAGAAGTATTTATTTCTAAAGTACCAGTCGTATTTCCCAGTTTAGCAATAAAAAAATCGGAAACACTATCGGCTGTATTTATCAAGGTAATATTGTCGAAGTAAATGGAATCGCTTCGGAACTGACCTGTAATATATGAACTCCCATTTGCATCAACAGCAATTCCACTGCCATATTCCCAATAAGTTCCACCAGCGTTTTTCGCCCATATTGGATTCCCCATCGCATCATACTTTGCAATAAGTACATCAGCATAACCATTATTAATTAATGTTGTGCTGCCAATAATAATAGAATCACCGTAAAATCCACCTGTGATATATGAGTTTCCGTTTGAATCTACAATAATTCCGTAAGCATAGTTCGCAGCAGTAGTGCCAATGGACTTTTTCACCCAAATTTCGGTACCTGATGTATCATATTTTAAAACAAAAATGCTACTTGTTGTTGGAGTTGTGCTTAATGTAATACTGCCGAAAGTTATCCCGGATCCCCCAAAATCTCCGGCAACATAAGTATTTCCGCTTGCATCAACATCAATGCCGAATGCCCGAACCGCTTCGGTACCAGAAAGACCTCCGGCAGTTTTTGCCCAAAGCACATTGCCGGACGGATCATACTTTACAGTAAAAAAATTCCACCAACCTCCATTGAATAAAGTGATGTTGCCAAACTTTATTGAATCACTAAAAAAATATCCTGTAACATAAGAATATCCGGTTATATCAGCACTGATACCTTGCCCAAAATCATACGAGTTTCCATCGGCTTTTTTTGCCCATACCGCATTGCCTGTAAAATCATATTTTGCAATAAAAATATCTTCCTGACCGCTATTTGTTAAAACAGTGCTACCAATAGTAATGAAAGGGCTTGTGAATACTCCGGTTATATAAGAATTTCCAAAAATATCAGCGCTGATTCCATATGCAGCAATTGAACCGGAAGTGCCACCCGCATTTTTTGCCCAAACCACGTTGCCTGCTGAATTATACTTGGCTATAAAAAAATTTGAAATACCTGTATTTACTAACGTATCGCTATCAAAAATAATAGTGGAGCCGCCAAAACCACCGGTAACATAAATAATTCCGAATGCATCCGCATGTATGCCATAGCCTACAGCACCACCATTACCTCCTGTGCTTTTTGCCCAAATCACATTGCCCGTTGCATCGTACTTCACAACAAAAATGTTATTACTTGCTAAACCGGTCAACGTTATAGTTCCGAAAGTTATTGACGGTGATGAAAAACTTCCGGTAACATAAATGTTTCCGTTTACATCTGAACTGATGCTGTTACCCGCATCATGATATAAACCGTCTGCTTTTTTCGCCCACTGCCAGTTAGGTGCCTGTCCAAAGGTTGTTGTGTTTGCAAAAAGAAATATAATGAAGTAAATCCTTTTCATCCCTCAAAGATAACCCCTTTCCCCTTCTTCTCCATGCTTTATTTTTCATTCCACACAATTTGCATTGTATTTTTTTCGTTCATCCATCGAACCAAAAACCTAAAAAAGATGACATACAAATTGCAAAAAACAATTATCGCAATTTTTGGAGCCGACAATATCCGCAGGGCGCACCGCCATGCAGGCAGCATTCGTTTTTCGTTAACCATGCTGGTAAAAACTATATGCGATGATGAAATCCGCGAAAGCTTTGAACAAAACCTCGGCACACGGCTTATTTCTCATCATCAGAAAATTTCAAAGCGAAGCATTCAGCGTAAGAGGCTTGTTTTCTTAAATCTGAAATTTAAAAAGAAACACTGAAAAATTTTGCGACAAATTTGAACCGCTTGTCGCATTTCCTGACTGAATATTTGTGCAGTTCTTTTAGTAATGCCTGAAAATTATAAGCCTGATGTAATTCTTTAGAAAGAACGAAGTCGGTCTGTAAAAGAATAAAGTCAGGTCATAAAAGAATCAGGTCAGTGAGTAAAAGAATCAGGTCAGACAGTGAAAGAATCAAATCAGGCAGTGAAAAAATCAGGTCAGGCAGTAAAAGAATAAGGTCAGGTAATAAAAGAATCAAGTCAGGCGGTAAAAGAATAGAGTCAGATAATGAATGAATAAAGCCAGGCATTTACCGGACAGCATCAGGAAATAAAATTATAATTATAACAATTAAATTATAAAAATCATGACAAAAGACCAGGAAGACATCCTTAATATGTACCAGGCAACTGACGATATTTTGCAAACCCACAATGCCGTATGGGCAGCCAATGTTCCGTTTGCGGCAGTGGTTACGCAACTCGAAGCTGATGTTGATGCCATTGAAGATTTGCGCGACATTCAGGAAGCCGATACCACCGGTGTGGCACAGGATAAGCAAAACAAAAGGCAGGATTTGGAAAATCAAACTTACACGGCAGGAAGCATTATCGGGTTTTATGCATCATCGGTTAACAACCGCGAATTACTGGAAAAGGTAAATTTTACCCGTACAGAATTAAAAGAAGCCCGCGATAACGAATTGCCCGGCATGGCTGAGCAGGTGCATGAGGAAGCAGTGGCTAATGCGGTAGCTGTTTTACCCTTCGGGCTAACGGGAGCTATGACTACCGCATTGGATACAGCCATTTCGGGTTTTGTTACTTACATCAGCAAGCCCCGCGCTGCAAAAAGTGAAACCAGCGCAGCCACCGGGCAGCTTCCGCCTTTGTTTGATGATACCACAAAGCTGCTTGCCGAGCAAATTGATGGCGGCATGGAGCTGTTCCGGGTTTCGAGCCCCGCTTTTTACAACGAATATTTTAATGCCCGCATCATTGTAAATAGCCCCACGCTGAAACGCGCCCTTGAAGTGCATTTTGCAGATGAAAACAACGCAGCACTCGAACATGTAAACGTGCTGGTTGACGACACCATAAACCGCAGAAGCAGCTCGCTTGGCAATATACGCGTGCAAAACCTCAGTGAAGGAAAACACGCACTCACGGCATCGCTGCCGGGGTATGTTGATGCAGCCCAGGATTTTAATGTGATTACGGGCGAGACAACGAAGATTACAATTGGGTTGAGGAGGGAGTAGGAGGTCAATTTAATACTGAATATCGAACAAGGAATAATTAATGATGAAGTAAATTAAAAACTTTTGTATTCGAAATTCCTTGTTCGATATTCGTTATTCACTTCGCCTTTGCAGTTAATTCCGTGAGAAAACCTTCATTCACCGGGTAATTCAAAGATTTTGCTTTTTGCGCAGCATTGAGCGCTTCCTTAAAATTGCCTGTTTGATTATACAAAACCGCAAGATTAAACCAGGCTTCGGAATGGTCAGGTTTCAACGAAATAGTATTTTGCAGGTCGGATATTGCCTGTGTTATTTTTCCTGTATTAGCAGAAGCAATTCCACGGTAAAAAAAAGCATATACGTTACCCGTGTTTTTTGCAAGCAGGTCGGTGCAGATCGAAATACATTGTTCAAAATTCCGGAGCTTCATGTTTTCGAAAGCAATTTTCTCATACAGGTGTTCGGTGCCGGGCTTTAAAGCCAGCGCCTTGTTAAAGTCACCCAATGCTTTCCGGTGTTCATCCATAGTAGAAAGCGTTATGCCGCGGTTCACGTAGGTATCAAAGTTTGTTGAATCGCGTTCAATGGATTTCGAATACATCTCCAGCGATTTCGGAAACTCCTTGCGCAGCGCGTACATGTTTCCCATGTTGCTGAAAGCGCCCGGGTCTTTTGCGTTCACCTGCACCAGCATGTTGTAATCTTCAAACGCTTTATCCATCATGCCGTGCTCGCGGTAATAGTTACCGCGGTTTTTATACGCGGTTTCAACACCCGCTTGTTTTACTTTAATCACATTCCCGGTTTGCTCAATTTCGTACGGATACTGGTTAATCACATCCGTCCACAGCACTTCGCTGTTGTTCCACACCTTTACACGGTTATAACAGACAACGATTAAAAAAACCGAAAATGCAACGGTACCTGCTGCTGTAATAATTTTTGTTTGCTTTTTCTGCAACCCTTCATTTAGTAATGTGCCGATAATAAAAAAGGCGCCCACATAAGGAAGGTACGAATAACGATCAGCCATTATCACAACGCCAACCGAAATAAACTGCAGCACCAGCGCAACCATCAAAATAAAAAATCCCATCCCGAAAACAAACAGCCTGAATGTTTCCTTGTTGTTTCTTTTGTACAAAATCCATGCGGGAGCCAAAACCAGTATCAAAGCCAAAACCGGTGCGAGGTTAAAAATCAGGGGAAGATTTTGATTTTCATCCAGCATGGGATAGGGATAAAATGCGGAAAGGTTTATTGGCAAAAACAATTTCCACCAATACATAATAAAACCATACGCTGCAAACATGAACCGTTGCAGCGTGGTAAAAACATGATATTCGGCAATGGCACCGTGCGACTGAATATTCACCGCGTTGTAACCGGCTAAAATCGCGACAATAAGAAACGGGATTTTTTCGGCAATAGTTTTTAAATTTATTTTTCGCTGATAAAAGAAATCAATCAGCAATAAAACTAACGGCAGGGGTACTGCCATGGCTTTGCTGAGGCAGGATAAAACAAAGAGAACGAAAACCAGCGCTAAGTGAACCCACTTTTTCGTTTCGAGATACTTCAGGTAAGCAATGCACGAAAGCAGGAAGAAAAAACCATACAGCACATCTTTGCGTTCGGCAATCCACGCCACACTTTCCACATGCATGGGATGAATGCCAAACCACAGCGAACCGATTGCGCCTACCCAGAATTTTTTGTTCGATAGCTTAAACAGTAAAACAAAAACCAGGAAAGTATTCAGCAAATGAATCAGCACATTGGTTAGCGCATAGGGTTTTGCTTTCAGCTTCGAAGATTGATAATTCAGCGCAAGCGAAATCATGGTGAGCGGATGGTAATTTAACATCACCTGCGTTTCAGGCTTGAAGAGCGTTTTAATGTTTTCGTTTGATAAGCTTTTTACAAGAGGCTGCTCGAGAACATAACCGTTGTCGTCCCAATTCGTAAATTCTTTTTTATTGGTAAGGGCAGGCGAAAAGCAGATGTATGTAATGATGAGAATACAGGTTACCACCAGCAGTTGCACCAGTTTTTTATACCATGCTGCAGCTTCAACCGGCTTAGGCGGTTTGGTTTCGCGGTGCGAATCCCGGCCAGCCTTTTGACTTTTAAAAGATTTATTTTTTTTCATGGATAAAAGACAAAACTAATAAAACCGAAGCATGTTGAAATTAGATTTTCATCCTACATTTGCCTGAACTAAACCAGGAACAGGAAAACAATAAGCATGTTTTAAATTGCTATTTTGAAATGAAAAGAATCATATTGTGTATTTCTTTTGTTATCTGCGCGCAAATTTCTTTTGCACAGGACGCGCAGGTTGACTCGTTGAAGGCGCTTTTAAAATCCAATATGAGTGATACCGCACGGCTAACTGTTTTAGGTACGCTTGTCGAATTGATTTCAGATAATGAAGTATGGCCCAAATATAATAACCGTGCGCTTGAGCTGGCAGAAAAGCTTGCAGAGAATCCTGACCCAGAAATAAAACTGAAAGCGGAAACAGCGTTAGCCCGTGCATATAATAATGCCGGGCTGTGGAATAACCTGAATGGCAATGTATCGAAGGCGCTCGAATTCCTGCTCAAAAGCCTTTCCATACGTGAGAGGCTTGGAAACAAAAACGATATTTCGGAAACTCTGCATAACCTCGGTACGCTATATTTTGATTTTAACGAAACCGAATTAGCGCAGCAATACCTGCTTAAGAGCTTGCGCCTGTCAGAGCAAACCAGCGATTCGGTAAATGCAGCCATTGCTTTAAATTATATTGGAATGATTCATATAAAGAAAGAAAATTATGACAGCGCCTTATATTATTTTCAGAAAAGCCTGTCGGTTTTTGTTCACACCGGTGATGAATATTCGGAAGCTAAAACGTATGATGATATCGGCATGACATTTTTCAGCCTTAAAGATTATGGCGCAGCGGGTTATTTTTTAAAAAAGGCACAGGCACTACAGGAAAAGCTTGACGATCGGGTTCATTTAGCAACCACATTTAATAATTTAAGCAAGCTCAAATTAACAACCGGCAATTTAAACGATGCACTCAAATACGGGATGAAAGCGCTTGACCTGGCAAAAGAAACAGGATTTCCGAAAGAAATAAGCGATGCCGAAGAAGCGCTTTCAAAAATTTATGATGCCATGGGCAATACCGCGCTATCGCTTGTGCATTATAAAAAATTTATTGTTTACCGTGACAGTATTCAATCGGAAGAAGCCAAAAGGGTAACATCGTTTGAGCACGCAAAGTTTGATTTTGAAAAGCAAACGTCATTCCTGGAAGCGGAACGCGAAAAATCAAATGCGCTGGCAAATGTCGAAATCAAAAAACAAAAAGTAGTGCGCAATGCTTTCGTAATTGGCGCTCTGCTGTTATCAATTATACTGTTGACATTGTGGAGCAGGTACCGCCTGAAAATAAAAACAACAAAGCAGCTGACAGAGACTATCGAAAACCTTAAACAAACGCAGCAGCAGCTTGTACAGCAGGAAAAGCTCGCATCGTTGGGTAAGCTTACAGCCGGTATAGCCCACGAAATTAAAAACCCGCTCAACTTTGTAAATAATTTTTCCGATCTCACCAACGAACTGATTGAAGAGTTAATGTCGGAAAATAACCCGGTTCAACGAAATGAGCTGAGCAAAGACATTAAGCAAAATCTCGAAAAAATATCATACCACGGTAAACGCGCAAACGATATCCTGGAAAGCATGCTCAGGCATTCGCGAACGGGAAAAGGCGAAAAACAATTGACCGACATAAATGTATTATGCGCTGAGTTTATTGACCTGGCCTATTATGGAATGGTTTCAAATATCCCGGGATTTAATTGTGAAATAAAAAAAGAATTTGATAAAACTATACCTCAGGTTAACGTGATTTCGCAGGATATTTCACGCGTGCTTATCAATTTGTTAAACAATGCTTTTTATGCAGTGAATGCAAAGAGTTCAGAGCTTGCAGTAAAGGCTTCGGAAAATAAATATCATCCTCAGGTTTCCATTATTACTTCAACCAGCGATCAATTCATCACAATTCAAATAAAAGACAATGGAATGGGTATCCCCGAAAAAATAAAAGAAAAGATATTCGAGCCATTTTTTACCACCAAACCTTCGGGACAGGGAACTGGCTTGGGCCTATCGCTAAGCTACGATATTATAAAAGCGCATGGAGGCGAAATTATTGTTGACAGCAAATCTGGAGAGGGTACAGAGTTTACTATACGATTACCATTAAAATAAACCGCTTACCGATTTCGGATGTTCTCAGGGTAATCGATAAAAAACTAAAATTTTCAAGTAAGTGTTTAAGAAAATACTAAAATGGGTGCTGGTTTTATTTTTAATACTCATGGTATGGAATTGGAAACTGGTGTTTTATGGAATAGATCAGTTAAAAGGGCAGTTGCATATTGTTTATAATTCAATAACCGTTGAAGAAGCACTTTCGGATTCTTCTTTGACTGATGAATACAAACGCAAGCTTTTGCTCATTGGCGAAATCAGGAAGTATGCAATGGATTCGCTCGACCTGAAAAATTCTGATAACTACACAACATTTTATAACCAGCAAAACAAACCGGTGTTATGGGTGTTAACCGCATGCGAACCTTTTGCAATGAAAGCATATCAATGGCATTTTCCTTTATTGGGGAGTGTGTCCTACAAAGGATTTTTTGTAAAAGAAAAAGGAGAGAAGGAATTTTCAGAAATAAAACAAAAAGGGTTTGATGCCGATTATTCAACTGTAAGTGGATGGTCAACGTTAGGGTGGTTTAAAGACCCTGTGCTTTCTAATTTTTTAAAGCGTCCGGACGGGATGCTCGCTGAACTGATCATTCATGAATTAACTCACGCAACTGTTTATATAAAAAGCAATGTTGACTACAACGAGAATCTCGCAACATTTATCGGTGAGCAAGGCGCGGAAAAATTTCTTCAATATAAATGTGGAAAAGAATCAAAAGAGCTGACAGAGTACCGTCATTACAAATCGGACGAAGAAATGTATGGCAACCATCTTTTAAAAAGTGCCGAAAGCTTAGATAGCCTATACAAATCAATTTCCGGGAAAACAGTTTCGGTCTATGAAAAACATTTTCTGAAATACAAAATCATTGCTGAAAAAATGGCGGAGGGAAACAAGCTCCCGCTTTATCGGAAAGAAGTTTACCGTTTTAAGTTTGGAAAAGAACCGCTGCCCAATAATGCTTTTTTCATGTCATGGCTGCGTTATCGAAATAAACAAAATGATTTTAAAAAAGAGTTTTCAGAGAAGTATCATGAAAACCTGGAAGATTTTATTTCGGAAGTGAAAAATAAAAACTGAAGATTAATTTCCGCTGTGCTGTAAAGGTGCAGGAAAAACTATTCCTTGTCATCTATATCAAACGTATTGCCGTCAACAATCCGAATCACCTCCCATTCGCCAGAAAAGTTTTTGCGTTCTATTACATATTTTTCAACCCCTGTATCCCAATCTTCGTAACGCGTCCATCGCAGTTTTGCTGTTTCTGTATCCTCATTAAATTCAGAGGTAAGCAGGATGGAGCTTCCCGGCACACCATCGTTTGCGGTAATGCTGCAATAATTAATAACCTTAATCTGGTAATAATAATTTTGATGGTGTACATCGGCATTTGCATCAAGATATGATAAGTCAGTCGCAGCAACAGTTGCCAGGAAATTATAATTCAGCTTGTCTATTGACCGGTAAATGTCATATTGTTTCACCTTTTCGGGTTGTACCTGAGGAGCATCCCATTCTAAAAAAACATTCCTGTTATCCTGAACTGTAGCATACACCACATCCACCTGCTGGTTTTCAAGTACCGAAGGCGGCATTGCAGAAGCTGTATCACTGTATGAATGATAGGGGTTGAAGCACAAATCAGTGGCGCGTATTTTATATGAATAATTATCGGGGCAGATAAAAGTGGTGTCAAGATAAGTTAATTGGGAAGAAGGCACCGTTGCAATCCATTTGAAATTTCCATTATTGTCATCATCACGGTAAATATCGTATTTCGTAAAATTACATCCGAAGTATGAAGTCCAGCTCACCTGTATATTTTGGTTAACTGTGGTTGCTGAAACATTAATTGTAGTATGGGGATTTAATGCAGCCAGTAAAATTTTATTTCCGCAGCGATCAGTAGTTTGTACTTTATATGTGTAAACGGAATCTAAAGTATGCAGGTTAAAATCAGTGTAGGTTGTTGTTACATTTAATCCTGAGCTATTGGTGTCAACAAGCGAATAAATCAAATCATAGTTTCCGATTTGCTGGTTTAACCTGAATAAATCATAACCATATAAATCGGGATCGGCAACATTTGCCCAGGTAATATTCACAGTGGAATTCGAAACAACAGTTGCGGTGAGAATCGGTGCTGCGGCAGGCGGCAACAAATCAAAAACATGAATATATGCGGTTTGAGTTTTGCTATCCGTGCAGCTGCCGGTATTGGTTACCGTTAGTGTTATTGTATAAAATCCGGGAGTAGTAAATGTAACTGCCGGGTTTTGTTGTGTTGAAGTATTTCCGTTTCCAAAATCCCATAAATAAGTTTCATTATCAAGACTTGATGAAAGATTGTTGAACTGTACCGAAAGAGGCGCACAACCCTCATTGACATCTGCTGCAAAGTCTGCTAAAGGTGATGTATATATTGAAATGCTTGAAGGATGGTAAAAAGTATCGACACACCCGCCAATACCCGCTGCAATCAATGATACAGAATAAATACCTGCGTTAACATAGCTGTGAACGGGCGAAATTTGAGTTGAAGAATTTCCGTCACCAAAGTCCCATGTATAAGAAGCAGCATTTAAAGACTGGTTAGTGAACGCAAAGTTTGAAGATGTACAACCGACAGAATCCGAAGCAATGAAAATTGCTTCTGGTACAGCATAAACAAAAATAGTGTCGGGAAGTGTATAGATCGATTCGCATCCTGAAGAATCGTTTGTAAGCAACGAAACAATGTAGTTGCCCGGAGATAAATAATTATGAACCGGCTCGAAAACAGATGCGGTATCACCATCACCAAAATTCCAGAAATAATTTCCTGCGTTGACTGATGTATTTGAAAACTGAACCTGAAGAGGCTCACAACCCTGTGAGGAAGAAACTGAAAACGATGCGACAGGCCCTCTCACTTCAATCATGTTCAGATGACTAATTGTATCGTTGCATCCCATCGTATCGGATACAGTAAGCATTACAGAATACGTTCCGGGATGGCTGTAAATGTGGGATGGGTTTTGTGCTACCGAGTAGCTGCTGTCACCAAAATCCCAAAACCAGTTTTGAGCAAAGACTGAACTGTCTGTAAAATTAAATACTGATGGAGCGCAGCCTGAAGTATTATCTGTTATAAAAGCAGCCCGGGGCCCTGCAACATAAATTAAAGAATCAATTTGTAGTGTGTCAATACATCCCAAAGCTGAAGTTGCAATCAATTGCACATTGTAATACCCATTGTCCTGGTAAATGTGAACCGGGTTAGCACTTGAATCAGTTGTGCCGTCACCAAAATTCCAAAACCATGATGCTGCATTAGAAGAGGTATCCGTAAAAGTAACCTGCAACGGTTTGCACCCGTTTTCTCCGGTAAGAGTGAACCCGGCAAGTATCGGACTTACCATAATTTTTGAAATGGTATCAACACATCCGTACATATCTTCCACTTTCAACAAAACCGGTGCGGTTGGTAAAGTAGAAAATATATGTACCGGGTTTTGCAATGTAGAGATTGTACCATCTCCGAAGTCCCATAACCACGATACTGCATCCTTACTCAAATCGTTAAATGTGGCTGTTAACGGCAAACACTCACTGTTTTTTGTATAAGAGAAATCAGCCGTTACATCTTCTACATACATTGCGTTAGGAATTGTAAACGAGCTGCTGCATTGATATTGGAAAACTGTTAAAGTAACGTTATGGTAACCCGGTACAGAACAAAAGTGTTGTGGGTTTTGTTGTGTTGAAGTTGTGCCGTCACCAAAATCCCAGAGCCAGGAACTGCAATTGACGGACTGGTTATTAAATCCAAACCAAACCCCCCAGCAAGCAGACCATAAATTATTAACAGTAAAATCGGCTTGCGGTTTGTAAACTTCTACTGTGTGAGGCAAAGAAAATGTTTGATTACAACCGGTAGTATCAGTAACCGTCAATAGCACATTGTAGGTTCCGCTATCTGTATAAATATGAAACGGATCAGGCAAAGAAGAAGTATTGCCATCACCAAAATCCCAAAGAAAAGAAGCATAATTAAGTGATGAACTGGTAAAAAATATGGTATCGTTTGCACATACTTGTCTTTTATTTGATGTAACGGCATTGGCAACAGTGCCATAAAAACTTTTAGTTTTAAAATCAGAACATCCTGCTGAATCGACAATGCTTAGTGAAATAACATAATTACTGTAAGCACTCGTAAAGGTATGCGTAGGATTAGCAAGAGAAGAAACCGACCCGTCACCAAAATTCCAGGTATAGTTTGAAGCATTTGGTGCATTGCTGAAAAGAGAAACGACATTGCCGAGGCAGGCACTTGTATTCACTATTGAAAATCCCGCATCAACACCATTTACTTTAATTGCACCGGGCTGAAATATCGTATCAGGAATACCCGAACTATTTTGAGTTATAAGCTGGAGACTAAATAGACCGGTATTTGCAAATGTATGAACCGGGTTTTTCAGGGTTGATGTTGTCCCATCACCAAAATCCCATAACCAGGAAACTGCATTCAAAACCGGGCTGTGAAAATGTATGGTAAGAGGAGCACAACCTTCCTGGGGTTCAGGTTCATTAATGACAATTGTATCGCCAAGTTGAACAACACCACCCGAACCGAATTCTACATTCGGAAAATCTATAGTCACTGAGCAACTGTCATTCCAGACAGTTAATGAAATATTATAAGGAGGGGCAGTTATAAAAACATGAGAAGGGTTTTGGAGGTTTGAAGTTGTTCCATCACCAAAATCCCAAAGCCAATTCGTAGCCCCCAGTGAATTTGCTTCAAATAGTACATTAAGCGGAGGAACTGAATCCTGTGTAGATGCTGTTGGCGCTGCTAATAATGGCTCAAAACTAATTGCGTAATTATGAGTCGAGGTAAAAACACATCCGTCAGAAGTAGTAATAGTGAGGCTAACACTATATGTACCCGGATTGCTGTAAATATGTGTTGGGTTTTGCTGGGTCGATGTTGTTCCGTCACCAAAATTCCACAACCAGGAAATTGCATTGACAGAACTGTCTGTAAAATAAGCTGTGTAAGGCGGACATAATTCAGTAGCATATGAAAAGGTCGCTTCACCATCATTTATAATGTAAGTACTGTACAAGGCAATATTCTGATCACACTGGCTGCCGTTGCTTTGAGTGTTTAACGATACATTGTAAGTTCCCGCACTAATGTAAGTATGCGATGGATTTTGAAGACTTGAAGAGCCGCCATCTCCAAAATTCCATAACCAGCCAACTGCGCCTGCTGATGAATCGCTGAAATTTACAGTAAAAGGCGCACAGCCTGTTACAGGTGGTGGTGCTACAAAATTGCTTTGTGCCGCACTTACAGTAACAGGTGATGGCATAGTGTAAACGGCTGAACAGCCTGAACCATCTGTCACGGTAAGACTAACCGTGTAAATACCCGAACTTGAAAACGTATGTTGCGGATGCAATTGCGATGAAGTAGTTCCATCTCCAAAATTCCAGTTGTATTGAAGCCCCGGTGGATTTACCTGGCTCGTAAAATTTACAACTAACGGGGGGCATCCTGTAGTATAATCAGCATTGAATGAAACCTGTGAGCTGGTAGTATTGATCAATGGAGACATGGAAACTAAAGTGCTGCATCCCTGTGCGTTTATTACCGTGATTGAACTTGTAAATGACCCTGCTGATGTATAAATATGAGAAGGGCTTGCTTGCGTTGAAGTGGCTCCATCTCCAAAATTCCATAAATATGAATTGCCTGAGCCGGGTGTGGTGTTTGTGAATTGAACTGTCAATGGCGTGCATCCTGTATAATTGGCAATGGTGTAGCTCCCTAAAGTAGCTTGTAAAATATTCAGGCTGTTTATAGCAGATGTGTTTGTACACCCATTAGCATAAGTCACATGCAAACTGATAACCGGGCTTCCAGCTATCGTATACGTATGGGACGGATTTTGCAAATTGGAGTTTGTGCCATCTCCAAAATCCCAGTAATAAGTAGCGGCAACAGCTGGAGTAGAAAAATTTAACACAGATTGTGTACAGGCCAATGAATTGCTGACCGAAATTGCGGGAGCTGGGTTATCCAATATCTCAACTAAATCAGTTTGTGTTTGTGTAGCCGCACATCCTGATGAATTAGTAACAGTAAGAGTAACCGTAAATACACCTGCGCTTGAATAAATATGATTTGGATTTTGCTGGCCTGATGTGTTTCCGTCACCAAAATTCCAATTGTATGAACCAGATGAAACCCCACTCGTTGTAAATGAAAACACTTGCGATTGATTGCAACTTGTGGTCTGGTTAACTGTAAATGCAACAACCGGAGCCGGGTTTATTGTAATGTATTGTGCTTTTGTCATGGGTGCCGAGCATGCTGACGTTCCGTTGTAAACAATCAGTGTCACTGTAAATTGTCCGGCATTGCTGTACGTATGTGATGGATTGGTTGTTGTTGAAGTGTTTCCATCACCGAAATCCCACAGGCATGATGAATAATTTAGAGATGAATTTGTAAATGAAATCAGGTTTGAATTTTCACATCCTGTTGTAAAATTTGCTGTAAAATCAGCAGTGGGAATAGTGGAAACAGAAATGTAATTGTTGATATTTAACGAATCTTTCAAACCGGTCGGTCCTGTTGCAACCAATTTAACATTGTAATTTCCTGAACCGGTATAAACTGTTACAGGATTAGTAAGTGTTGAAGTGTTTCCATTACCAAAATCCCAGAAGTAAGAAATTGCATTTGTAGAATTGTTTATGAATTGGATGTTTAATGGCGCACATCCTGAAGTTGTACCGGCAGTCGAAAATGCTGCATTGGGTGTCTGAGCATTTGAATGAATTCCAATCAGGCAAATTATAAAAACTAAAATTCTTGCCAGGCCTTTTTTGCTTTCGCAAATAAGCGCTGACCGCAAAGAAATTTTCGAATGAATTTGAGTTTGGTTACTATTCAAAATTGGGTAGGTTGTTCAGATTCCAAATAATTACGCAATTTGTCATGAAAGGTTATAATTAAAGCTTAAAAACTCCCTGAATTTCAATTGCATTTACGTCACTAACCAAAATTCAGCAATCTGCTATTAAGCTGTGCTTTCAAATACAAGCAGCGTTACTCATGTAAGAAAAATTATTTATTAACGAAAACTGTAAAGGATATATCAAATCACCTATTTAATGACCTGAGTTGAATTATTAGTTAATCCTCTTATTTTTGTGATGTTAAATCATGTTATCGTTAGCTTATCTTCAATTTGCTGCGTATGAAAATTTACTGTAAGAGATTTTTGTTTTGCATTGTTTTTCTCTTATTATCATACAAAAGCTTCCTGTTTTCGCAGAGTTACGATCCGCTTCATTCGCCAAACACATATCAAAACCAGGATAACCCTTATTACTGGAAAAACCGTCCGCCTCACGCGGACTATTGGCAGCAGGATGTTTATTATAAAATAGAAGCCTCATTAAATGACAGCACTGATATTATTAAGGGAAATCTTCGGCTTACTTATTCGAACAATTCACCCGATACATTAACTTTTGTTTATTTCCATCTTTATCAAAATGCTTTTCAGCCCGGTTCGTATCTCGATAATCTTACTAAAAACAATTCAGGTAATCCGCAGTGGGGGAAATATGAATCGCAAAAATTAGGAACCGTAATTGAATCCTTAAAAATTATTGAGGGTGAAAATAGTTTTGAAGCAAAAACTGAATTGGATAATACAATTCTTAAAGTTTTTTTGAAAAATTCTTTATTGCCGCAAGCTAAAATAAACTTCGTAATCAAATTCAAAACTTATTTTGATTCGGGAAGCGAGCGAAGACGGATGAAAAAATTTAATCCTTCTGCAGGATTTAAACAGTATGATGGTGTTCACTGGTATCCGCGCATTTGTGTTTATGACCGGAAATTCGGGTGGGATACACAGCAACATTTAGGTCGTGAATTTTATGGTGATTTCGGAACGTTTGATGCTGAACTGACTTTTCCGAATCAGTATATTGTAGAAGCTACCGGTTATTTACAGAACCGTGCTGAAGTTTTGCCCGATGAATTAAGAAAAAAACTTGACATCAAAAACTTTGCAAGTAAGCCATTTAATTCTCCGCCTTCAATTATTATTATCCCGGATGGCACAACTAAAACATGGAAATACCATGCTGAAAATGTTCATGATTTTGCATGGACTGCCGATCCTACATATCGCATTGGTGAAGCCTGGTGCCAGCCTGTTGAAACTTCCATGTTACCCGGTGCAGGTATTCAATGCGTTGCAATGGTGCAGGAACCGCATGCTGCCGGATGGCAAAATGCTGCTGAATATACAGCACGCATTATTCAACTATACTCTACCGACATTGGTTTATATGCATATCCTAAAATGGTTGTTGCCGATGCCCGTGATGGTATGGAATACCCAATGCTTACTTTAGATGGCGGTTTTGATCCCAATTACCGCAGCCTGTTTGCCCATGAAGTCGGTCACAACTGGTTTTTCGGGATAGTTGGAAATAATGAAACCTACCGTGCTCTTCTTGATGAAGGATTCACCCAGTTTTTAGAAAGCTGGGCAATGCAAAGGCTGGAACCCGAAGGTGAGCCACGTAATTTTGCAAATAAATATCAGCGAAAATTTTATAACACATTAAACCCAATCTACCAGGAAGTTTATTTCAGCTACCTGAATGATGCTCAGAAAGGCGAAGACGGTTTTTTGAATACCCACAGCGATATGTTTGGCGATCCGAACAATTCTGGCGGAGGCTACCGTACCGTATATCGCAAAACAGCAACCATGCTTTACAACCTGCAATATGTTTTAGGCGATGAGCTTTTTTTAAAAGCCATGCAGCATTATTTTAACCAATGGAAAATATGCCATCCATATCCCGAAGATTTCCGTCAGTCAATAATTGACTTTACAAAAGTTGATCTCAATTGGTTTTTTGATCAGTGGCTTGAAACAGACAAACGCATTGATTACAAAATATCCTGTGTTAAAAAAACAGAGACGCCTGATGTGTATCATATAAAATTCAAAAGAAAAGAGCGAATGCAAATGCCCATTGATTTCAGTGTGTATTCAAATAACGGATTAAAATATGATTTTCATATTCCTAATAACTGGTTTGTAAAACAAACGGATGCGACAGTTCTTCCCAAATGGTTTGGATGGGATAAGCTGCAGCCTTACTATACTGCCGAAGTAAAAATACCGGGTGGAATTTATGATGTGGTTATTGACACAACTCATCGCCTTGCCGATTTTTATTTGCTTGACAATAGGAAAAAATTTCCTTCCACTTTGAAATTTGATTCCCGTATAAACAATTTACCCGACTGGCATAATTACGAAATGAAAGTGCGTCCAGATATGTGGTACAATTCCTATGATGGTTTTAAAATCGGTATGCATCTTGAAGGGCAGTATATGAATTACAAACATATATTCAGTTTCGACACGTGGGTCAATACAGGAATTGCGCAGGGTAATTTTGAGGAGCCCGTTGACCAAACTCAATTTGATCCCATCTCATTTAAAATAAATTATCGAACACCGATTCAGAAAATTTATAAAAACACTTTTATTGTGCTCTCAGCGAAAGCTTTAGATGGGTTGAACGCTTACAAAGGCGGCATTGAAAAATTCAGCAACAACAAGAAAACAAAGCTGGTTACTGAATTCCAATCATTATACCGAAGAAATACTACCGATCTTGATTACTTGCTTTATCCTGACGAATGGCAATCTGCTCAATACAATAACACATTGCGTTTTGGAGTGCAGCAGAATTATCGAGTTAAAAAGATAAATGGTGTGACTGATGTGATACTCGTTTCAAGTTCGCTTGGAAGTGATTATGACTATTCAAAAATTATTTTTCAAAATATAAATCGTGCTTCACTGAGCAAATTCGATATCGGCTTCAGGTTTTTTGTGCAGTTTGGAACAGGTGGTAACACTGCCAGTGAATCGGCATTATTTTTAGCCGGAGCAAATCCTGAAGAATTAATGGATGATAAATTTACTCGTTCGCGTGGATTTGTTCCGACTGAGTGGTTAGGATATTCGGAAAAAACCAATCACTTTCAACAGGGAGGCGGATTAAACTTGAGGGGATATGCCGGCTACTTAATTACCGAAGATGCGAATGGTGAAGTCCGATATATTTACAAAGGAAATTCAGGCGCTGCTATAAATATTGAAATTGATTTTGACCGTCTTTTCAAAATCGCGCCTTTATTTACAAAGAAGTGGCTGAAGTTTGACACCTATTTATTTGCTGATGCCGGAGTCATTAATGAAAATACACAGGATGAAGATTTAAAATTCGGAGCACTGCGTGCCGATGCGGGAATTGGCGCATCATTAACTATTAAAAAATTCGGTCCGCTTGAAATGGTGAATCCATTTACCATTCGTTTTGATGCACCATTGGTTTTAAACCGCCCGCCTTTTGCCGAAAAGGACTACTTTAAATTCAGGTGGGTGATGGGAGTGAGCAGGAGTTTTTAGCTACCTTTGCATTCCATTTTTTAAAAATATTTTCATTAAGCATGTTAGAATTAATTAATAAAGCTGTAGGCAGGCTTTTCGGAAGTAAATCTGAAACCGATCTGAAAGCTATTTCCCCGCAGATACAGGCGATAAAAGATGTTTATCCCTCTATTGAAGCGCTCAGTAACGATGCTTTGCGTGCAAAAACATTTGAATTCAGAAATAAAATAAATGAATACCTGAAGGAAACCGATGATGAGCTGTCATCTTTAAATGAGCAGGTTGAAAGCGATGCGGAAATGGAGATGAAGCTCAAAGAAGAAACGTATGCTAAGATTGACCAGTTGAAGAAAGACCGCAATACAAAAATTGAAGAAGTTCTTAAACAAATTTTACCAGAAGCTTTTTGTGTGGTAAAACAAGTTGCAAAACGGTTTACCGAAAATGATGAGCTTGAAGTAACTGCCATTCAAAACGATAAAGACATTGCTGCCAAAAGAAACAATGTAATTATCCGCGAAGACAAAGCTGTTTTTAAAAACAAATGGCTGGCCGCGGGAAACGAAGTTGCGTGGAATATGATTCATTATGATGTGCAGCTGATTGGAGGCGTTGTTTTGCACGATGGTAAAATTGCCGAGATGGGAACCGGGGAAGGAAAAACTTTAGTTGCCACGCTCCCTATTTATTTAAATGCCCTTGCAGGACGCGGAGTACACATTGTTACCGTTAACGATTACCTTGCCAAACGCGACTCTGAATGGAACGGACCTATTTTTGAATTCCTCGGACTAACGGTTGACTGTATTGACAAACACCAGCCTAATTCAAATGAACGAAGAAAGGCATACCAGGCTGACATCACTTACGGAACAAATAACGAATTTGGTTTTGATTACCTGCGCGATAACATGGCGCGTACACCCGAAGACATGGTGCAGCGCCCGCATCATTATGCAATTGTTGATGAAGTGGATTCGGTTTTGATTGATGATGCACGGACTCCCCTTATTATTTCGGGCCCCACACCCAAAGGTGAAGACCAGCAATTTCATGCGTTGAAGCCAAAAGTTGAAATTTTAATTAACGCACAGCGCAATTATCTAAATACTGTATTAGCTGACGCAAAGAAGAAGTTTTCAGAAGGGAAAGAAGACGAAGCCGGAATGCCTTTACTGCGGGCTCACCGTGGCTTACCAAAAAATAAAGCATTAATAAAATTCCTGGGTGAAACCGGTGTAAAAGCATTATTGCTCAAAACCGAAAATCACTATATGCAGGATCAGAATAAAGAGATGCATAAAGTGGATGCAGAGCTGTTTTTTGTGATTGATGAGAAAAACAACCAGGTTGAGCTAACCGAGAAGGGAATTGAACTAATTACTTCTTCCAATGAGGAACCCAACTTTTTTGTAATGCCCGATGTGGGTTCTGCCATTGCCGAAATTGAAAGATCAACCGGCACTGACCAGGATAAGCTCGAACGCAAAGAAACACTGATGCGTGATTTTGCAATTAAATCTGAACGCATTCATACCATCAACCAGTTAGTAAAGGCATATACACTTTTTGAAAATGATGTGGAATACATTCTTACCGATGGCAAAGTAAAAATTGTTGATGAGCAAACCGGACGTGTGCTGGAAGGCAGACGCTACTCCGATGGATTGCACCAGGCAATTGAAGCCAAAGAAAATGTAAAGGTTGAAGCCGCTACGCAAACGTATGCAACCATCACTTTGCAAAATTATTTCCGCATGTATCACAAGTTGGCGGGAATGACAGGAACTGCCGAGACTGAAGCGGGCGAGTTCTGGCAGATTTATAAATTAGATGTGGTTGTTATTCCAACTAACCGGCCGGTTGTACGCAAAGACATGGAGGATTTGGTTTATAAAACCAAACGCGAAAAGTATAATGCTGTTATTGAAGAAATAACCAATCTCTCCAAAGCCGGCAGACCGGTGCTTGTAGGAACCACATCAGTAGAAATTTCCGAACTGTTGAGCCGGATGCTGAAACTTCGCAATATTAAGCACAATGTCCTGAATGCAAAACAGCATCAGCGCGAAGCGGAAATTGTTGCCGAAGCAGGCTATGCGGGCACAGTTACCATTGCCACCAACATGGCAGGCCGCGGAACGGATATAAAACTCGGAGAGGGTGTAGTGAAGGCAGGTGGTTTGGCTATTGTAGGAACCGAGCGCCATGAATCAAGACGTGTAGACCGCCAGTTACGAGGTCGATCGGGACGACAGGGAGATCCCGGTTCTTCGCAATTTTTTGTTTCGCTCGAAGATGATTTGATGCGTTTGTTCGGTTCTGACAGAATTGCGCGGCTGATGGACAGGATGGGAATTGAGGAAGGCGAAGTGATACAGCACAGCATGATTACCAAATCCATTGAGCGCGCGCAAAAGAAAGTGGAAGAAAATAACTTCGGTATCCGCAAACGTTTGCTCGAGTATGATGACGTGATGAATGCACAGCGTGAAGTGATTTATAAAAAACGCAGGCATGCATTGTTTGGTGAGCGTCTTTCGCTCGATTTGGATAACATGCAGTGGGATGTAAGCGAAAACCTGGTAAACGTATATTCTGAAACCGGGGAATTTGCTGAGTTCAAATTAGACCTTATCCGTTTTTTCTCTATTGAAAGCCCTGTCAGCGAACAGGAATTCCTGCAGCAGAAACCCGAAGAGCTTACCACAAAAGTTTACCATGCCGCACACGATCATTATAAAATAAAATCAAAGCTTATAGCGGATAAATCTTTTCCGGTTGTTAAGGATGTGTTTACCAACCAGGCAAATCAGTATGAAAATATTGTTGTTCCGTTTACCGATGGAATAAAGCAAATACAGGTTATTGCCAACCTGAAGAAAGCTTTTGAATCAAACGGAATGGAATTAGTGAACGCTTTTGAGAGAAGCATCACGTTAGCATTGATTGATGACGCATGGAAAGAACACCTCCGCGAAATGGATGAGTTGAAAACATCGGTACAAAATGCGGTGTACGAACAAAAAGATCCGTTGCTGATTTACAAATTCGAATCGTTTGAATTATTCAAACAAATGGTAGAACGAGTAAATAAAGATATTCTTTCGTTCCTTTTCAAAGGATTTATTGCCATACAGGATCCCGCGAATGTGCGCGAAGCAAAAGCGCCTCAGCGTATGGACATGAGCCGCATGCGTACAACAAAAGACGAAGCCGGTTCATCAATTGGTAACGGACAGCAGCAACGCCAGCAGGCTCCTCCTAAATTATCTCCCGTTCGTGTAGAACAAAAGGTGGGACGTAATGAACCCTGCCCGTGCGGAAGCGGAAAGAAATTTAAGAATTGCCACGGGGCGAACGCGGAATAACTATTAATCATATTTATGAAAAAAATAATAATACTGTTTGTAGTTATTGCCTTAATGGCAAAAGTGTCGGTTGCCCAGGATTATAAAACCGGTATTGGCTTGCGTGCCGGGGCATTTTGGGGATTTAATGTAAAACATTTTATAGCCGAAAACAAAGCGCTCGAAGGAATCTTACATTTCCGTTATGGCGGTTTTGGAATTTGTGGCTTGTACGAAGTGCATGTGGTGGCATTTAAAGTACCCCAGCTTAAATTTTATTACGGATTTGGTGCGCACATCGGCTTTTATGGCGAGAAACATTATTATGACAATAACAACGTTTATTATGGTGAGAATACTACCACCTTAGGTATTGACGGCATTGCAGCATTGGAATATAAAATTACAAATATCCCTTTTGTGGTAGGAGTGGATATAAAACCATTTATTGATTTAATTAATCCCGGTCCGACTAATTGGGATGGCGCTTTAAATATCCGCTTTGTTTTTTAATAACTTAAAACACTTTGATCATTATAAGTTCAACATTTTACTAATATCTAAAAACAAAACAAAATGAAAAAAACAATTCTCCTTTCAACATTACTTGTTGCGTTTGCACTAACGTCATTTGTAAACAGAAAACCGCATTCAGATACTTACAAAGTTGACACTAAACAGAGTTCACTCGAATGGTTTGCACAAAAGCTTACCGGGAAACATAACGGTACCATTATGGTATCGGGCGGAGAAATAACAAATAACCACGGTATCCTGGCAGGTACTATTGAAATTGACATGGCATCCATTGAAGACAAGGATATGCAACCGGGAAAAGGAAAAGAAAAATTGGAGGGACATCTTAAATCGGCCGATTTTTTTGATGTGGCAACTTATCCGAAATCAAAATTTGTTATTACTACGGTTGCTCCTGCTCCTGCTCCTGCCGAAGGAGGAGCCACGCATCTTGTTAAAGGCATGCTTACCATAAAAGACAAAACCAACGAAATTACTTTCGGAGCAATAATTAAAATGACCGAAACACAGGCTACCTGCACGGGTACTGCTGTGGTTGACCGCTCGAAATTTGATGTGAAGTACGGTTCTAAATCATTCTTCCCTGATATTGGCGACAAAATGATTTACGATGAGTTTACACTCAAGTTTAATTTGGTTGCTGTTAAATAACTTATTTACCGCTTAATAATTTCCTTAACCTTTATTAAGAAGGAAGTTCCATAAGTTTAATGTCCCGCAGATTTCGCAAATTTTCGCGGATGTTTTCTGCGTTAATCAGCTTTATCTGCGGGACATTGCTTTGGCGACAGCCTTTATAAAAATGAAAAGAATAATAACAGCATTTCTCTTTTTAATACCCTGGACTCTTTATGCCCAGCCTGAAATAAAAAACATCAGCCTTACAACTCCCGATTCGGCTATACTTTATACAGGAGTTGAAAATAAAATGGAAGTGAGCGGTGTTTCTGACAAAGCTTACCTGAGGTTGAAATCCGGTAAAGGTGAAGTGAAGAGAAACACTTCAAGCCCTTCGGTTTTTAACGTACGGGTAAGCAACACCGGAAGTGATGCCATTGAAGTGTATGAAAGCAGCAAGCTTGTTTTAACCAAACCATTTGAAGTGAGAGCGCTTGCCGATCCTGTTCCTATGCTCGCACATTTTGCCGATTCGGTTGCAGTTGACAGCATTGTTAAATATCCGACATTAAATATTTTGCTTCCCGGCTGTTATTATAAGCATGAATACAGCATCTTATATTTTTTTCCAAAGGTTTTATACGGCAAAGGCAAAGTGGAAATTTTTTATAAAACACACGGCAACCGTTTAAACGATGAACAAACCAAATTCATTAAACGTTTGAAACGCGGTGACAAAATTGTTTTTACCGAAATTATGGTTACCTGCCCCGGTTGCCAGAACAGGCGGTTGAGGGATTTGACTGTTGTGATGAAATAAGGCTATTACTTACACCGGTATCATCCTCACGTGTATCCGGGTAGTCTCGCCCGCAATCACATTAAAATTTTGACTAACGGGATTATACCCCGGCAGCGATGCGGTGAAAGAATGCGCTCCTTCGCTGAGGTTTTGCACGCGGATGTTTCCAAGCGAGCTGCTCCTGCGGTTAATGCTGCCGTTAACCAGCACATTAACGTGCTCCAGTGCCGTGGCGGTTTCGTTTTCGAAATGAATTTCGAGGGCGCGCTTTTGCGTAGGGCTGTTTACAATGATGCGTGCGTTGAAATACCCGTTATAAAAATCGGGGTTGCTGACGCGGTACAATTCCATGCCGCCATCAATTTGTTCGGCAAGCAGCGTAGTAGTATCTTCAAACAAAGGAGGAAGCTGCTCGGTGGCTGCACTGGTTTCGCTTTTTGCAGCGCGCGGCTTGCTTATATAAGTAACAAAGGTGGTTATGGCTGTACCCAATGCGGTAGTCATGGCTCCCGTTAGCCCGAAGGGTAAAACGGCTGCAGCATTAGCCACTGCCTCCTGGTGCACCTGTTCCGCCATGCCCGGTAATTCGTTATCGCGGGCTTTTGCTAATTCGCTTCGCTTGAAATTTACTTTTTGCAGCAGCTCGCGGTTGTTAACCGATGAAGCGTAAAAAGCAATAATGCTTCCGGTTGCAAAAGTCCGTTCTTCCAAATCCTGCCTTTTGTTCTGTTTGTCTTGCGCCACACCGGTTGTATCGGCATCCTGTATGTCGCGCAGGTCTTCAATGGCATCAATAAAAGTTTCGAGCTGCGTAACTGCTGCTGTGAACGGAACATTGGCTGCCCATACGGCATTGTTTGTTTGCAATACATCATCGGTTGCCTGGTACATATTTAGCGTGTCTTCCTGCAATTTTTTCATGATTTTAAAGTTTTTGAGTTAATTGATACTGATTTAATGTTTCACCGTGCTTATTTTATTTTTGATGCGTCCGCATTACTGTTTGTTGCTTCAGCACTTACTTCTCATCCTGTTTCTTTGACTTCTGATGCTTCCGCGCATACTTCTCATGCTGTTTCTTTAACATCTGGTGCTTCCGCACTCACTTCTCATGCTGTTTCTTCGGCTTCTGATGTTTTCGCACTCACTTCTCATGCTGTTTCTTCGGCTTCTGATGCTTCCGCACCATCTCCTGACCTTTCCGCACAGGTGCGCTGCATGCACCCGGATTTTAAAGAACTGAAGCCAAAATTAAAATGAGTGTACAGGACAATTTATTGAAAAGTGTCCTTATTTTTTTTGCCGGTGTTTTTTCGAATCTTCAAATAACAAACGCCTGCGATGCCGTTCAACTGTTTTTTCGCAAACACAGTTATCACGGGCAATTTGTTGGTTCGATTTTTTTTGCCTGATGTCCTCATCAATGGCATCAGACTTAATTACATGAAGCAAAGCGGCAAACGAAACGGCAACGCTGCCCGCCAGGAAATAAATTTCACGCACTTGGGCTTCGCCAATTATTTTAATTATGGTGCGATGAAGGTCGGCATTCATCACAATGGCCGATTAGGTTCGGTTAACCCGTAATTGAATTAACCTGCATCATGAACGCCATTTATCAGGAGTTTATTGTGCAGAATAAAAAATAAAATTTTGGAGAAGAAGGTGAAAGGGGGTATATTTGAGGGATGAAAAGAACCTTCGCCACTTTTATCTTTCTATTTGCTTCGGTAATTGGGGCTAATGCACAAATTACTTTTCACAAAACCTTCGAAGGAAGGGTCGATATTGGCTCGTCAGTCAAACAAACGACAGATGGCGGTTATATTATTGGAGGAAATGGATTTGGAGGAGGGTATTTAATAAAAACTAATGCATATGGTGATACTTTATGGACAAAGATTTATAATGGAGGTATTTCAACTCATTCCGTACTGCAAACTATAGATGGAGGTTATATTTTATTTGGTGGCAGTTATTCAGGCGGTGCTGGAAGTCTGGATATGGTTTTATTAAAAACCGATACGAATGGAAATTTGCTTTGGTCAAAATACTATGGTGATATTTATGATAATTACTCTTACAACATTCAACAAACCAGCGACAGCGGCTATGTAATTGCAGGATTTACTGATACCGATACTACAGGGTTCGGCACTTCTTATCGATCCCTATTTTTAATTGAGACAGATGTAGCGGGAGATACTATGTGGGCAAAGACCTATATCGGAGATTTTAATTATTGTTATTCAATGCAACAAACAGCAGACGGAGGATTTATTTTAGCTGGTCTAACTTATAATGATGCATTTTTATTAAAGACTGATGCTACAGGCATTCCTCAATGGTCAAAAGCTTATGGAGGTGATGAAGCTATGTGTGTCAAACAACTTCCCGATGGCGGATTTATTTTTACAGGAAAGTCTAATTTCTTTTCTTCGGGGGATGTTTATTTGGTAAGAACTGATATTAATGGAGATTTATTATGGTCAAGTGTACTTGGGGATAGCACTTCGCAAAGAAGTTATTCTATTGTTCCTACCAATGATGGCGGCTATATGATAGCGGGCTCTACCTCAGGCATGATTGCTCCATATCTTAGAGATATTTATTTATTGCACACAGACAGTATCGGTAACTTAGTTTGGGCAAAAAAAATAATTAATAGTTCAAATGATGATTATAGTTTCTGTATAGAAAAAACAACAGATGAAGGGTATGTTATGTCAGCCTGGACTCTTTTTAATACTCCTGAAAAAATAAATTTAATAAAACTCGACAGTATGGGAAATGCCGGTTGCAGTTTCATTAATACTTTGGCTACCTCTTTAACTCCAAGTACAATTGTTACAAACCTTACCGCGCAAATAGTTCCATGGAATTTAGTTACAGGCAATCCAACATGGCAAGTCGTTAGCGGAGGCACTGTAGCTACTATATGCAGTTCTGTCAATGTAAATGAAAATGAAAAACCGGGGTCTGCTTTTAATATTTCCCCCAACCCCGCAACAAACAAAATCACAATTACCAATCCGCAATTTGCAATTGAAGCAATTGAAGTTTATAATCTAATAGGGCAAAAAGTTTTTTCACAACTGCAAACTGAAAACTCTAAACTGCAAACTGCTACTATTGATGTTTCGAAATGGAATAAAGGAATTTATTTTGTGAAAGTAAGCGATGGGGAAAGGCAGTATGCGGAGAAGCTGGTGATTCAATAATATCATGAACTATTCCTCTAACCCGTTCTCTGCGTGAAACTATTCCGAAAAATATTTTACTGAATCATCAGCTTCTTCACCACCATCATTTCCTTATTCCGCGCAGCGAGGTAATAAACTCCGGGAACCAAGTTCGATTTATCCGAAACAACTGATTCATCATTCACCACAAAACGATCAACCACTTTGCCAATCACATCAGTAATCTCAATGGTAACAGGAGCTGATGGCTTATCAGAAAACTGAACAGTAATTTGCCCGTCAACTGACGGGTTGGGATAAATCATCATATCTAACGCTTCACTTTCGCTTACACTTTCGCCTTCACGGCAAGGAACCACTATCGTATCGGCATTAGAAGTTTTCGAACATCCATTGCTGTTGGTTACTTCGACACGGTATTTTCCTGCTGTGGTTACAATATAAGTTTGAGACGTTGCTCCGCTTATATAACTCCCGTTCTTTTTCCATTTATAAGTATGCCCTGTACCGTTATTAGCTGTAAGCAAAGCGCTTTGTCCGGCACAAAAAGAGATGGTTCCTGGAGGAGTTATGGCAGCCGCAGGCAAAGGATTTTTCGTTACAGTAATGCCGGTAGCGGAAATATTGGTACAACCGTTAACTGTATTCATAACCGTAACCTTATATGTACCCGAAGCATTTGCTGTGTATGAAGATAATGTGGCGCCTGAAATATTTGCTCCGTTCTTTTTCCATTGATAGGTTCTGCTGGCTGCAACAGGTGCATTCAATAAAACGCTTCCACCCGAACAAAATGTAGTTGGACCCGAAGGAGTTATAGTTGCTGAAGGAAGTGCGTTTACAAGAACAAGCACTGTTGATGAAGTTGCAGTACCACAGGGAATCGTTACCTGCACAGAATAATATCCGGTTGTTGTTGCTGTATAGCTTGCTGACGCTGCACCGGAAATATTTGTCGCGCTTTTTTTCCACTGATATGTATAGCCGGCTCCTGTTGATGCATTCAGTTGGACACTTCCACCCTGGCAAAAAGTTGTGCTTCCCTGCGGAATAATGTTTGCAAAAAGTGTTAAACAAACAGTGTACTGGTACCACCACCCGAAATTCCCATATACAGAGTAGATACCTGCCTGAGAAACTATAAAGCTTAACGTGTCAGGCTGTGGCAGGTTACCAATTGCAACTCCATTAAAATACCAGGATCCCGGCCAGGGTGTATAATTATCTTCATCTGCAAATAATGAAACAGAATCACCCATATTGGCAATGACATTTATTGTTATTCCTCCGGAACCTCCCTGATTAATTATGTTTTGTGTATGATTGGTATATTTCAACTGAAAGGATTCACCAGCATAAATCTTATTCATGAATGAATAACAGATTAAAAGACAAATAAATTTTTTCATTTTTTTTAGTATTCTCCGAAGTTAAGCTATTATATGAGATGATAATTTTAAATATGTAGTTATTTTTAAGAAATGATACTTAAGTACTAGAAATAAAGCATAAGCAAAGAAATCCATCTCAAAAATACTTCTGCGGATATATTTTGTGAAAGCGAGCGATGGAGAAAAGCAGTATTGCCCGAAAATAGTTGTTCAATAACAAAGGGGTTAATCGCAAAGATTCTTCGTTTTTCAAACCATCATAAATACAGCCTTTACCGTATTATAACTTAGTTACACCCCTTAATAAGTTCTGTCAGCCCTTTTATTATTAAGCCCCTTTTTAATTAGATTTGTCCACATTCAAAATTTATGTGCGGCATAGCAGGATACATTGATTACACAGGAAAAAGTAATGCGGATATTCTGAAAAAGATGACCGGTGCGGTTTACCATCGCGGCCCTGACGATGATGGGTATGAAATATTTAACCGCAATGATGTAACGGTTGGTTTTGGTTTCAGGCGGCTCTCCATCATTGAGCTTTCTGATTTGGGACATCAGCCAATGGTAAATGAACATAGCGGTGACGTTATTATTTACAACGGTGAAGTTTACAACTACCGGGAAATACGAAACGAGCTCGAACAGGATGGGTTTAAATTCAGGGGCAAGTCTGATACGGAGGTGATATTAAAAGCTTATGAAAAATGGGGTAACGATTGTGTGCATCATTTTAACGGAATGTTCGCCTTTGTTATTTATGATGCCAAAAAGCAAAAAGTAATTTTCTTCCGCGACAGGGCAGGTGTGAAGCCGTTATACTATTATTGGAAAGACGGCATCTTTTTATTCGGTTCTGAGCTTAAATCATTTCATCAGCACCCTTCATTCAAAAAAGAGCTCGATAAAGATGCGCTTGCGCTTTACTTTCATCATGGATATATTCCATCGCCATATTGCATTTTTAAAAACACATTTAAATTAATGCCCGGGCATATTCTCGAATTTGATTTAAGCAAACAAAACTTTGATTTAAAAAAATACTGGAGTGTGCCCGATGCATTTAATCAGCCCAAGCTCGATATTTCATTTGAAGATGCCGCTGCAGAGCTGGAGAAAATGTTTGTTTCGGCATTTAAATACCGCATGATTGCTGATGTTCCGGTTGGTGTATTTTTAAGTGGCGGATACGACAGCACCTGTGTTGCCGCTTTGCTTCAGAAAAATTCAGCTCAGAAAATTAAAACATATACAATCAGCTTTAAAGAGATGCAATACGATGAAGCAGCTTATGCAAAAGCAGTGGCTGATCATATTGACACGGAGCATTATGAATATGTTTGCACCGAAAAGGATGCCATATACTGGCTGCAGATGTTTCCCGAAATTTTTGATGAGCCTTTTGCCGATGCCGTTGCCATTCCGAACCTGATAGTAAGTGAAATGGCGCATCAGCAGGTAAAAGTTGCTTTGAGTGCCGATGGTGGAGATGAACTTTTTGCCGGGTACACGCGTTATCAGAAAGCAATTGCGGATTTAAAATCTCTTAACAGGATTCCACTTTGGCTGCGAAAATTATTTGCCAGCGGAGTGGAGACTTTTCATTCGGGAGCTAAAAAATCTCTTTTAAAAGTTGACAATACAGACAGGCTTTACAGTTACTCAAAAACTGATGATGTGTTGAAAATCTATAACCGGATAAACCAGTCGTTTACCGATAACGAGATAAAAAGGTTTATGGTGCACAGTGTTACCGATTTGCATACCCCGTTTCACGATAACAATTTACTGGCTGATACAAATGATAATTTAGGTCGCATCTTAGCAGTTGATCAATTGACCTACCTTACTGATGATATTCTGCAAAAAGTTGATAAGACATCCATGTGGGTAAGCCTCGAAGCGCGTGAGCCGATGCTCGATTACCACATCATTGAATTTGCAGCCCGGCTGCCTTCGCAATTTAAGCTGAACGGAAAATCAGGGAAACATATCCTAAAGCATATTGTTCACAAACATGTTCCCGAAAAATTAGTTAACCGCCCTAAAAAAGGCTTTGGCATTCCGCTTCCACAATGGGGAACCCAAAAATTAAAACCCTTTTTTGATTCATTTATGGATGAGAAAAAAATTGAAGATCAAAAAATATTCAATACTCCAAAGGTGATGGAGTTGTATAATCATTACAGTAAAGGCAACACCGAATGCTTTGACAGAGTATGGCTTTTTATTTCATTTCAGATGTGGTGGAACCGGTGGATGACACAATTCGTATTCGGCACCGGAATTTTGTATTTTTGAAAATCAATTATTAATCATGAATCTTTTATTATATGCCACCGTGCTTGTCGCGGCTATTGCAATAACTTACTTTATTGCCAAATCGAAATTTAATTTGCTTTTGTCTGAAAAGGATGAGCGATATCATGAATTGGATAAAGAAAAAGAAAAACAAATTTCCACGCTAAGTAATGAAAACCAGAACCTGAATGAAAAGCTTCAAACCGAAAAAGAAAAGATTAAAGAGCAGCAGGCAATGCTTGTAAAGGAATTCGAAAATCTTGCCAACAAAATTCTTGAAGAAAAAACGTTAAAGTTTACTGAGCAAAACCGGACGAATCTCGATATCATCTTAAATCCTTTTAAAGAAAAAATAAAAGACTTTGAACAAAAAGTCGAGCAGGTTTACAAAGTTGAATCGGCTGAGCGCAATTCTTTAAAAGGAGAAATAAAAAATTTAATTGAGCTGAATAAACAAATCAGCGAGGAAGCCAATAAGCTTGCTCTTGCATTAAAAGGCGACAACAAGCAACAGGGTAACTGGGGGGAATTAGTTCTCGAAAGGGTTCTCGAAGTTTCAGGGCTTATTAAAGGACAGGAGTACGAAATGCAGGTTGCCTCTTCGAATTCGGATGGCGATAAAATAATCATTGATGCAGTGGTATTTCTTCCCGATGAGAAACACATCATCATTGACTCGAAAGTTTCATTAACTGCATACCAGTCGCTCATCAGTTCAACCATTGAAACTGAAATTGAGCAATTCAAAAAACTGCATGTAATGTCTTTTAAAAATCATATTAAATCGTTGAGCGGAAAAAATTACCAGACTGCGAATGGGTTCATCACCCCCGAGTTTGTTTTAATGTTCATTCCAATCGAATCGTCTTTTGCAGCCGCAGTTCAATCCGATCACGAATTATTTAATTATGCATGGGATCGTAAGATTGTTATCGTTTCACCTTCAACGCTTCTCGCCACACTACGAACCATTTCATCTATCTGGAAACAGGAACGTCAAACACGTCACGCTTTGCAGATAGCCGAAGAAGGCGGAAAGCTTTACGATAAATTTGTAAGTTTTGTAGAGGACTTAATTAAAGTGGGACGCAAAATGGATGACGCAAAAAGGGATTATGCCGATGCAATGAATAAATTATCTGAAGGAACCGGTAATCTTGTTAAGCGTGCCGAAAAAATGAAAGAGCTCGGAGCCAAAGCCACCAAATCGTTACCGCCTCAAATTATTGAACGGGCTGAATGAAAAATATTTTTATGAATCATTTGATATCTGTTGATTTCAGATTTCAATTATTTTATTTCGGCTTTTTGGTTTCTGTTATATGTTCCTGCACCGCCTTCAACAAGCTTAGCAACCAGAATTTAGCGCCCTCTTACGATTTCGATTACAGCTATCTCCATCCTAAGTTTATCGTATTTCATGAAAATGATGATTCCTCAACGTTATATATCGAAATTGCCCCGTTCGAATTTCTTTACAAAAAAAATGAAGCAAATGAATTAGCAGCTGAAATGAAAGTGAGCTGGCAGCTTTTTACTTCGTTCGAGTCAAAACAATTAATTGACAGCGGATCGTCAACGTACCGGAATGTTGACAAAGGGCTTGAAGCTTTTCTTATTTACAACCTTAGCTTTAAAACCCCGGGGCTGATGAATTATTATTTAAAGGTTGAAGTAAAAGATGTTTTCCGAAAACAATCCACAACCTATATTGTTCCGGTCGAAAAAGCCAGCAGGCAATCCGCACAATGGTTTATGCTGATAAAAAACGGAATTAAAATTCCGTTGTTCCGCAATTATGTTGAAGAAAA